>JAFSZZ010000029.1 GCA_017458765.1 Lachnospiraceae bacterium
CTTCCCGAGCCTGTTGTTACAGCAGGAGAGGACCTTGTCAAGCCTTCGGGGGAAATGGAAGAGAAGCTCTACAGGCTTATTAGCGGCCAGCTTGGGACCGATCACTTTGGTGTGACCACGAGCCTTGTCAGGATGGGACTTACATCCCTCGGTGCCATGCGTCTTTCTGCACTTTTGCAAAAAGAGACGGGACTGGTTCTAAGTACAGGAGACATATTAAGAGATCCCACGATCAGGGCTATGGCTGAGAGGCTGTCGGATAAAAATGAGGCTGTCACCGCGGGTGACCGGATAAGAAAGGCGCCAAAGAGCAGATACTATCCGATCACGGAAAACCAGCGGGGACTCTATATAGACTGGGAGCTTAACAAGGACACTCTGCAGTACAATGTTCCTGCGGTCTATGTACTTAAGAACCGCACTCCCCGGGAAGTTGAAGATGCGATCAGAACAGTCTTTAAAGCACATCCGTACCTTCTTACCAGACTTATCATGGAAGACGGTATTGTCATGCAGATGGCATCAGACTCAGAGGAGCCTTTGAACATTACGGTTGAGGAGGTTGTGGATAAGCCCTCAAAAGAGTATTTCCAGAAGAAAGTGCGTCCGTTTGATCTTCTGTCGGAAGCCCTGTACCGGGTTGAGCTTACAGGGTATGAAAATGATGTTTGTCTTTTCCTTGACATTCATCATATCATCTACGATGGCCTTACAAGCGCCATATTCATAAAGGAGATGCTCAGTGCACTTGATGGAGAGACTGTTAAGAGCGAGGACATTACGGCCTTTGACTATGCTGTCTATGAGAAGGACTTAAGAGGATCGGATAGGTTTAAAGAGGCACGGGAGTACTTCGATGAACTCCTTGAAGGAGGAGAAGCCGTAAGCTTCCCTGATTCCGACGAGCCTATGGGCAGCGGAGTTTTCTTTGCGGAGAGCTCTCTTTCAAGAAAAGAAGTTGACGCCTTCTGCCGTGAAGCTGACGTAACGGTAAGCAGTTTCCTGCAGGCAGCCTTTGCCGAAGTGCTTTACAGATTTACGCGCAAGGAAAATCTCATATATGCAACAGTAAGCAACGGACGGGGCGCAGATTCAAGGCTTGAGGCTGCGGCCGGCATGTTTGTAAAGACTCTTCCCGTGATCAGAAGAGGCGGCGCTTTGGAGGATATGCTTTCTTCGGATTATGTAAAGAGTATCCACAGGCAGCTTCAGGATACTTTTTCAAATGAGAGCTATCCCTACACCGAAATTGTGGAGAAAAACAGGATTCATACCCGGATCCTCTTCAGTTATCAGGGAGGATTATACGAGAATGGGATCGGTACCCCGGATGATAATGAGGCTTACGATGATCCCGTGATCTCTCAGATCTCCCTTGACCTTAATACAGTCAAGTTCCCGCTGGAAGTCTATGCATATCCGGCCGGAGATAAATATTTTTACCATATATCCTTTGATGGAAAAATATATAACGCTAAGGACATAAAACGTCTTGCAGATGCAGCTTCACATGTGGCAGAAGAGCTGACAAAAGGGAGCAGGCTTTCGGAGATATCCATGACGGGCCCGGAAGAAGAAAGGGAGCTTATAAGGCTTGGAAGGGGACCTGAACTTAAAACAGATCCTGACGAGACAATAGTGTCAATGTTTGGAGAAAGAGCTGACAAAACGCCGGATGCCGCTGCTGTTGTCTATGAAAACAGAAGCTATACCTACGGAGAGATAGATAGGATAACCGACAACCTGGCAGCATATCTTGTATCAGAGGCAGGAGTATGCTCTTATGACATTGTTGGCGTTCTGATAGACAGATCAGAGTATATGATGATATATCCTCTTGCCGTCATGAAAGCCGGGGCGGCATATATGCCTCTTGATCCTAAGTTCCCGTCAGAGAGGCTTATGTTCATGTGTAAAGATGCTGCCGTGAAGGCAGTACTTACGGAGAATGGCCTTGTAAATAAATTACTGCCTGACTTTGAGGGCGCTGTAATTGACCGTGATAACAGTGAACTGTCCGATCTGTTTACGAAAAAAACAGCGGAAACTAAAGACAGGGTATATGATCTGCCAAAGATAAGTGCAAAGGACAGGATGGTGATCCTTTATACATCAGGTTCCACCGGTAAGCCTAAGGCCGTTGAACTTATCCATGAGGGAATAGTCAATTACATGCACTGGTTTGTGAAGGAGTTTGAAGTCACGGAAAAGGACAGACCGGGGGCATATTCGAACTTTGGATTTGATGCCCACATGATCGAGCTGTATTCATCTGTACTGGCGGGAGCCTGCGTATATATCGTTCCCGAAACGGTCAGGAAAGAGCCTGTGGAACTTAACAGATACTATGAGGAAAACGGGATCACGATATCCTTTATGACAACTCTCATGGGATGTCTTTTCAGTACTCTTAACAAAACTCTCCGGGTACTTATAACAGGAGGAGAGAAGATGAACCATGTGATGGCTCCAAAGTATCGAATGGTCCATGCTTACGGCCCTACTGAGTGCTCCCTGTTTGCTACTACCTGTGATATAAAAGGAGAATTTGACGGGAAATACATAGGCCGTCCTCTTTCTAATTACCGCTTATATGTGGTGGATCCATATAACCGACTCCTGCCCGAAGGCGCTGTGGGAGAACTTCTCATCGGCGGAGTCGGAGTCGGAAAAGGCTATCTTAACAGACAGAAACTTACTGATGAAAAATTCATTGAACTGAAACTGTCAGGGGAGGCTGATGGACCGGACAGGGTTTACTGTACCGGAGATCTGGTCCGCTTCGGTGAGTCCGGAGATCTTATCTTTGTGGGACGTATGGACGATCAGGTAAAGCTTCGCGGACTTCGTATAGAACTTGGAGAGATAGAGAGCCGTGCTTCTTCCTATGATCATGTAACAGGTGCTGTAGCCACAGCTAAAAACGATACCCTCGTTATGTACTATACATCAGACGCAGCAGTTTCAGAAGAGGGATTAAGGAGCTTTCTTTTAAAGACACTTCCGGGATATATGGTGCCTGAAATTTTCATGCGCCTTGACAGCATTCCTGTGAATGCCAATGGAAAGACCGACAGAAAGTCACTGCCTGAGCCCTCCTTTGAAAACAGAGATGAATATGTGGCTCCCGAAACTAATACAGAGAGGGCTGTAGCGGAATGCATGCAAAAAGTTCTGGGACTTGAAAAGAGTGTAGGCGCGCTGTCTAACTTTTTTGAATTTGGCGGTGATTCCATTAAGGCTATCAGGATCATAACTGAGCTTAGAAGCAGAAATATCACTGTATCCGTGGCAGATATAATGAGGGAGAAAACTGTCCGTGCCATCGCTGCAGTGTGTCTTGTCAATGAATCTGCCCAAATATCACAGGAGCCGTTTGAAGGTGAGATAGAAGATACTCCTATTGTTACCTTCTTTAAGAGGCTTAAGCTTCCCGTGGCTTCGCACTTTAATCAGTCAATCCTTGTACGCTGCAGACAGAGGGCAGATTCAGTTCTTTTACAAAAAGCTGTTGATGCGTTGTGCTTACAGCATGACCTTCTTCGTGCAGTGTGGTCAGATGAGCATCTTATGGTGCAGGGTCCTTACAAAAGTATAGAAGTGGAGGAATATACCGAGGGTAAGGACGGTATTACAGGTATCTGCAATGAGATCCAATGCGGGATACACATGAATGAGGCTCTAATAAGGATTGCTCTCATCCATGGTGATAGTGATGACTATGTGCTTATGGCTGCTCATCACCTGATAGTTGATGGCGTGTCCTGGCGCATTATTTCAGAAGATCTTGAAAGGGCTTATGGTCAGGTGCTTAAGGGAGATGAACCGCAGCTTCCTCCAAAGACAAATACCTACGCGGATTATGCCCGGAGCATTCGCACTTTCCGGGACAGCTATCGCCTTTCACTTGAGAAAGAGTATTGGGATGAGACTCAGAAGAAACTCCTGTCCCTGCCTGTGACTAACGCGCTTGACTATGCAAGACCAATGAAGCAAAAGCAGTTGGTACTTAAGGGAGATGAAGCAGCCTTTATTCTTCATATGGATCTTTCCGTGCGGAATCTTGAGATCAATGATGTGCTTCTTGCAGCAGTATGTATAAGTTACGGAGCACTTACCGGAGAAGAAAGTGTTTCAATACAGATGGAAGGCCACGGGCGAGAGGACATAGGAGCGCAGCTTCTGACCGATCGGACTATTGGCTGGTTTACATCTGTTTACCCGGTTGTTGTTGAGGGCATAAAGAATGCGGCAGATACTTTGGGAGATGGCGAAAAGATCGATATTATCTCAAAGAATCTTTCGAGGGTGAAGGATTCTCTGCATCGCGTTCCCGGTAAGGGAATCGGATACAACGTGCTAAGGGCCATACCGGGGGCGGATGACTGTGACTACTCTTTTGATAAGATAGCAGAAATAGGATTTAACTACCTGGGAGAGATGTCAGTCGAAAAAGCAGCCGACAAGGACGGTGACACCCCATTCTTTATAGGAACGGAAATTTCCGCCGGAGAAAATATTGCAGGGGAAAACATCTTTGGTCCTGACCTCTCGATCAACTGCAGCGCATCGAAAGGATGTATTGTATGGATGCTTGATTACAATTCATTAAAATATTCCGATGAGGCTGCAGATGAATTCCTTAATATGATAAAGAAGACTCTCAACGATATCAGATATCTTTTGACTGATGGCATTTCGCAGGATGAGATCACAGCATCGGATCTTGGAGAAACAAAATGGAGCTATGAGGAATTCAGAACCGTTATTAAAGATTTTGAATCAAGAGGAGAGAGGATAAGAAGAATATACCCTCTTACACCCATGCAGGAGGGAATGCTTCTTAAGCACCTGGAGGATCCAAAGGACTTTGCATATCGCATTGTGAATTATTTTGATATTGATATGGTGCCGACAAAGGAAGAACTTGTCTATGCCATGGATAAGATGATGGAAAACAATGAGGTATTAAGAACGGCTATCATCCATGAGGGTGTCTCTGTCCCGAGGCAGGCTCTGGTGGAACGCCCGTCGTTCGTTGAAATGATAGACATTCGAGGGGAAGAGGATCCGGAGGAAGCAGTAGAAAAGATAAGAGAAGACATCCTTGCAAATGGTTTTGACCTTCAAAAGAAACCTCTGGCGCAGCTGTATTGTGGTGTTTATTCAGATGAGGGATGCTATATTATAGTGGCAGTTCATCATGCTATCATAGATGGGTGGAGTTTTCAGTTGTATATCGATCAATTGTTTGACTATCTGGACGAAGCTGTGGATCAGTTATCGTAAAAATTTGCACACTATTTATTGATATTTAACATCTTATATACAGAATGACGTAATATTGTGTTAAAATGATATAATAGTTTGTCAGAAGCCGAATTATATAAGGCTTACTGATAAAAGGAGATTAAGGAGGTTTTTATGCTTAAAATCACATCAAAAGTAGAAGGAGAGAAGGCATCTATCTCACTTGAGGGAAAGTTGGATACCAACAGCGCGCACGATTTTAATGACGAGGTGATGCCTATACTTGATACAGTAAAGAAACTGGTTTTGGATTTTGAGAATCTTGAGTATATCTCATCTGCCGGACTCAGGGTTCTTCTTGTAGTTATCAAAAAGATGAACGAAGCGGGATCCATGAAAGTGATCCATGTTAATGAAAGCGTTATGGATATTCTGGATATGACGGGAATTTCAGATGACCTTGTAATTGAATAAGAGGAATATACATAGAAATGTCTTATCAGGGGATTAATTTAGGTATTAATATTGAAGTACCTGTTGTAGCAACAATAATTATGTCCATTCTTATCTATAATGACCTGTTTGTTTATAAGAGAAGTATCAGGGACAATATTTCTGTTATGCTTTTCTTTGGCATATTTTTAGGTATATTTGAGACAATGTGGTCGTGCTTTGAAGGCAATCCTTCGATGAAGACTCTGACGTATATAGGTGCTATCGGTTATGGAATTACACTGTTCTTTTTTGTTTTAAATTTCAATCGTTTTTTTCTCGGGCTCTTCAAACTGTTACCCAGAAATAAACTGTTGATCTTTCTTTTCTATCATTTACCGAGCATTATAATTTCGGCTCTATGTATTTCTACTCCGTGGACAGACGCAATATTTATTGTTGACAAAAGCGGTAACATAATAGCGACAAAGTTGTTTGTAACCATATATTACGGCGCGATATGGATCTATGTTCTATCGGCGATCGTACCCGCTGTTTTCTATTCTTTTCAGGATAAGAAAAGAGAACCGGCTATAGCTGAGGCGGCAAAGAGCGTTGTCGTATTCGGGATCATGATGCCGATCATATATTTGCTTCAGGCAGTCGAGTATAAGGGCCTTAATGATGATAATATCAATCTGTCAATTGTTATTGCCATAGGGCTGGTATATCTGACTATCAGGGTTAACACCCGATTGCTTTTACTCACCAAGTCCCAGATAGATGCAGTGGAGGCTGACCTTCATGCCGCTGCAAAAATACAATCTGATGCGCTGCCATCAGTTGATCTGCTGATGAAAGATGTCCGGGAGCTCAACAATGGAGATCGTTTGGAGCTGTACGCAAGTATGACTCCGGCCAAAGACGTTGGCGGGGATTTCTATGATTTCTTTATGATCGATGATGATCATTTGGGTCTGGTGATGGCAGATGTTTCAGAAAAGGGTATTCCTGCGGCCATGTTCATGATGTCCAGTAAAAGTATACTGGCGAATAATGCAATGATGGGGAAATCGCCCTCTAAGGTATTGGAAGATACAAACAGGGCAATCTGTACAAATAACAGGGAGCAGATGTTCGTGACGGTCTGGTTCGGTATCCTTGAGATCAGCACGGGGATCATAAAGGCATCCAATGGAGGTCATGAGTATCCCATTATTAAGCACTCTCCCGGAAAATATGAAGTGATAAAAGACAGACATGGTTTTGTTCTTGGCTTTGAGCCCGGGAAAAAATATACGGAATATGAGATGAAATTGGAACCCGGTGCAAAGCTCTTCCTCTACACTGACGGGGCTGTAGAAGCAACAGATCCAAATATGAAGATGTTTGGAATAAATGGGCTTGTCAATGTCCTTGATCAAGTAGAGGATGCATCTCCCAAGGATACTATTGACGCTGTTAAAAAAGCAATTAAGGAATATGAGGCCGGTGGAGATCAGTTTGATGATCTCACCATGCTGTGTCTTGAGTATAAATGAGTATGAAATACAACCCTCAAACCAGACCCTCAAAATGATTGACCCTCAAAAACTTTGAAGAGTATCTATACAAAGAGATGGGGGGAATAAACAATAACCGGCAGTCGGGATGAACGTTTCACAGGAATAATATCAGCAGCTGGGATGCTATCACTACAGAAACCAGTGCAAATGGGTATGTTGCGGCATAAGCCGATGCAACGTCATCGCTCTTTGTTACATTGATCAGTGCTCCGAGTGCAGGTGTTGATGTCATACCACCGGTAATGGAACCGAGATTATTGAACAGAGGAAGCTTTAGAACATATTTTGAAAATAAGAATCCGGCGACCATCGGAATGACCGTTATGATGATCCCGTATACAAAATAAACGGGTTTGAAGTTATCGACAAAGTCCACGCCTCCCGGTACACCGGCACCTGTCAGAAACAGCATCAGACCGAGTTCCCGAAAAACTTCGAGGATATGCCTGTCGATCTTAAGGGAGACAGGACCTATATGTCCGAAATATCCTATAACGATAGATGACAGAAGTACGCCTCCGGTCATGGTAAGATTAAAACAGGTTCCGTCAAATCCCTTATTTGTCATCGGTATCCTTATCGAACCCACAAATATCCCGATGAGTATGGCAAGTCCGATCGTAAACAGCCCGAATCTGTCCACTTCGATAAATGAACCTTTTTGTTCGCTTTTTTCGCTTACTACCGGAGTGACCTTTGATCTTTCCGCATCCATATCTGCATGAAGGACCCTTGGGATGAGCTGAACGAACAGAACAACTCCCACGACTCCGAAAATATATGCCATTCCATGACCTGCCGTCAAAGCATTTTCTATCACTTTTGCTCTTGCGGGATCTCCCGCGGCAAACGTATCTGTTGCAGTAGCCAAAGAAGCGGAAAAGGCGGGAGTGGAAGTCAGCGCACCAGACATTACTCCGATGAGAATGGAAACAAAATAATCGTGATCCGGTTCATTCCCGATGCCCATATAATAACAGCCTGCACAGGTGAGCGCTCCGAATGCAGTGATCAAGATGCCGAGAAGTACATACGATCTGAAATTCTTCTTTAGATTGGTAAAGAAATTGGGACCGGCAATAAAACCTACCGATGCAACGAAGAATACAAGACCGACGTTCTCGATCGTTTCGAAAGCTGAATCATAGTCTCCGGGACTAAGTACCGTTATTTCGGTTATTGTATTCTTAAACAGTGCGCCGATGATAAGAGCCGTGATAAAAACACCCGCACTCTCGAGACATACGCCCTTAACGGTCAGCTTTCCGAGCAGATATCCAAATACGATAACAACCGACATGATAAGCACGAAAAAAACGATACCATGTACCTTTATAAGTCCGTTAAACAATTCTATCATCTTCGTTTGCCTCCATTAAAAATCCAAGTAATTCCGAGAACCTGTCTACTGTGCGGCTTATTTTTTCTTCCGTATAAAGCGCCTGATTAAACATAAGATAAGGGACTATTCCGTCCTGAGTTTCGATGATCTGGAAAGCGAGACTTCTTGAATTAACAGGGGCATGGCTTATGACATCAAGCCTCCTGCCGCCGAGAGATCCGATATCCTCGGTACTCATGATCTTAGAAGTCTCGTAACAGACGATAAGTGTATCGTGTTCAAAGACGTTGTCCTGTCTAATACTCCATTCATAGGAGCAATGGGCAAGCATGGCATTGGATCTGTCCGAGAGTGCCTTGAAAAATCCGCCGACCGTCATATCCTTGTTTAATTCAAGGCCTACCGTTATATAGCGGAAGAGACAGCCGAATGCGTTCTTTTTTATTTCATCGGTCCTGTCGTGGAAGATCCAGTCTGCCATTACAAGATCTTTTTTCTCGATGTCGGCAATTCCTAGAAGAGCGACCGCAGTAAACAAAAGATTTCTGGACAGATGATGCCTTTGTTCAAAGGCGGCGATATCCTGAAGTGAGATCACCTGCTTGAGGGACAGAAGAGTACGTCCGGCGGGACGGTTTACGGTATCGGGTATAAGGTTTATGCACCAGTCCTTCTTACCATAGATTTCATCTATGAACTGACGATCCTTATCATACCGTGTTCCCTCACGCATTTCTTCCTCGGAATGCAGATATGCATAATATGTATCAAGAGGAAGTTCTTCTCCGTTAAAGGCCTTTACAATATCCTCATTCAGAAGCTGCATGCCCGATCCGTCAGTCATGATATGATGGATCTCCCAGAACAGATAGACCGATTCTTCGGTCTTATAGATACCTGCATGGATAAGCGGCTCTCCGATCATCTTAAACGGGCGCATAAGGTTTTCCTTAAGAAGCCTGAACTTACTTTCCGTGATATTTTCCACAGATATCCTTAATCTTTTATCGGGTGCGATCCGCTGAACAAGAGAGCATTCCTCATTGAATTCAAAGACAGTGTATAATGCGCTCCTGTTTGCAAACGCCTTGTTTACGGCCATGCACAGCCGATCTGCATCCATATCCGCGCCGAAACGGTACAGTCGGGGCAGATTCCACATGATCGTATGCGGTGAGAAGATACAGTAATCAAAGATCGAGATCTGATTGGGTGTAAGGGGATGAGCCTTCCGGCGTTCAAGCTTCTCTGTTTTTACAATATCCACGGGTTGTATTCCTGCCATGCGGTTTTCATACAGAGCTGCTATACGCTCGGGAGTACAGCCTTCGAATATATCCGATGCAAGAAGACCGGGCAGATCAGCGGCCGATAATACGCGCATGGATCCTAAAGAATCGCCGCCAAGATGATAGAAATTGTCATGTATTCCGACGTTATTAAGTGAGAGTGCACTCTCGAACGCACTGCATAAGATACGCTCGGTTTTTGTATGCGGGGCTTCATATTCCGACCGCTCTTGTTGGGGCTCGGGTTTTGGAAGGGCTCTCCGGTTCATTTTCCCGTTTGGAAGAACAGGTATTTCATCTACCCTGATGAAATACGAAGGTATCATATAGTAGGGAAGATACCGTTCCATTTCGCTTCGGACTTTAATCTCGTCTATTGTAATGTCTGCAGTGTAATACAGGCAGACGAAGGCATGTATCTGTTCCTCAAAGCCTCTTGCGGCACACCAGTCAACACAGAGGATCTTTTTGCCTACAGCCTCGATCTCCGCAGGTTCGATACGGTTGCCGTTGATCTTGATCATATCTGTGCTTCGGCCCATTAGTATGAGATTGCCGTCCGGCAGTTTTCTTCCTATATCCCCGGTATGATATATGCCGTCTGTGAGTACTTTTTTCGTCTGCTCCGGCAGATTGATATATCCGCGGAAGAAAGGATCGTCAATACAGATCTCGCCCTGTTTGTTATCGGGAACTTCCTGTCCGTCTTCATCGAGGATCCGTATGGTGATCTGATCGATATCAGGCTTTCCGACAGGACATACATCATATTTTTTGTCGATCAAAAACTCCGCAACAGGAAAGCCGCTTTCACTCATGGCATAGGCATTTACAAGCTCCGGCCCTTCGATAAAATATCCGTTTGCCGGTTCGCTGCTCACCTGTATCTGACGTATATACGGTCCGGGATCGCCTATGAGACGCAGAAGTGATGGTGAAGCGAAAAGGACCGAGATACAGTTGTTTCTCAGATACTGTTTAAATATCACAGGATTCTTTATGATACCGTACGGAACGATGAACATATGACAGCCGTCATACAGTGTATTGATATAGCGTCGTATGGACGCATTAAAGTTAAGGGGAGTTATAAGGGACAGACGGTCCGATCCCAAAAGTCTTGGCTTTCCCGTTCTTCTGTCATTGGAAGCAGCCTGTATCAGCTTGATGCTGCCGTACTCATGCAGGACACCCTTTGGATTGCCTGTGGTTCCGGAAGTATATATCGCAAATGCGGCATCATGTATACCGGTATGTTCATATCCGGGTAGAGCATCAGTCTTAAGGATCTCATCCCATGTTTTAAGATCGATAGTTTCCCTGCAGCTGCAGTCCTCTTTTATATATGCAATGCGTTCGGGGGGATAATTGTCTTCAACCAGGGTGAATGCGGCACCCGCTTTCCAGACTCCAAGTATGGATATAAGGGCGATCCCGCCTCTTGGCAGGCATATGAGAACAAAGTCCTCCCTGCCGATCTGTTTTGACCGAAGATACGCATAGACTTTTCCGGACAGTTCATCAACCGTACGTCTGCTTATGCCGCGAGGATGCCGCTCATCTGTAAGCACTAAAGCATTGGGGTTTTCCGATACGCTTTTTTCCCATGCTTCCATGATATATTCGGTTTGTTCAAGAAATCCAATATCCATATGAATGTCCTCAGATCATACTGTAATAAGTTTTGATGCTTCGCCCTGTGATTCTGGCGGGGCAGAACAGTGACATTATATCAAATTTATCTATGGGCAGGAATAGGTATACAGACAGTTATTTTGAGATGAGGACAGGAAATGGAATAAGTTGCAATATCAGCGATGAAGGTGGTATCATTAATTTCACGGCATCATATCGATGACGTCCGGCGTTAAGATAAAGAGGGGGAAATATAATAAAAGGAGATAGGATCATGAAACGATTAACGGAGATGAGGAGAAGATTATCGGTATTGCTGGTACTTGCAATGCTTATTTCAGGAGAATCGGGATTTACGGTAAGCGCATTTGCTTCCGAGTTGCC
The DNA here is from genome assembly GCA_017458765.1 of Lachnospiraceae bacterium. Lineage (GTDB taxonomy): Bacteria > Bacillota > Clostridia > Lachnospirales > Lachnospiraceae > UBA2868. Next base: position 11,898 of record JAFSZZ010000029.1, read on the forward strand.
GCTTGCCGGGGAGAATGAACTCCTTACAGAAGAGGATGCAGAGCTCCTGACAGAAGAGGATACCGGGCTTTTGACACAGGAGGGCAGCGGGCAGGAAGACATCATCGTCAGTGAAAACGGGTCCGAGACGGATATTTCGGATGTTTCACAGCTTACAGACCGGGAAAATACCGGTGATATCCTGACCGAAACATTAAGCGACGATGAATACCGGTTATCGGACATATCCGGGACAGAGGAGGAGGCGGCAGCAGAGTATGAGACTGCAGATACCCTCTCCGGGGATGAAGCTAAGGTTGCCATGAAGATAGAAAACGGAATGGCACAGCCCATACTTAAATATTCTGAGGTTTCTGCCAATTATTCTAACACCGGAAGCGATATTCTGAGATTTGCGGTATATGTCGAGACGGATCTTGATACGGATCTTGACGGATACAACGATCTTGTACAGGCGGTTATACAGGTTCCGAGGGCAGCAGCACAGCAGCAGTATGATGCTCCGACCATTTTTGAGGCAAGTCCGTATTTTGGCGGCACTTCAGATGGTACAGGGTTTGAGGATAAGGTTCCGAAAGCCAAATATGTTGAGGATTTTACAGAGGATAAGCTGTATAAATCTGGTAACAAACATACAAACGCCGAAGAGCCAACGATTTCCACCACAGCTCTTGTTGACCGTATCGAAAAAGGAGGCGAACCGGCTCTTTCTGTCAATAACTGGCACTACAGATATGAGGATGATAAAAAGGGTGAAGACAATTACTATCTTTCGGGTATATACAATCATGATTATTTCCTTATAAGAGGATTTGCCGTAGTAATATCTGCGGGGCTCGGAACCAACGGTTCGGACGGTCTTGAGACCTGCGGCTCCAAGGCAGAGGCTAAGGCATTTGCAAACATCGTTGAGTGGATAAATCATAAGGAAAGCAGACGCGCCTTCGCAGACAGAGATGCCACCATCCCCATTGAAGCCGACTGGTCTAACGGCAGGGTAGCCATGAGGGGATGCTCTTATGACGGAACGATGGCATACGAGGTGGCGGCCCTTGGCACAGAGGGTCTTGAAACAATAGTTCCTGAAGCAGGCATATCAAGCTGGTATGCATATTCCAATACACAGGGTGTATCGCATTATGGAGATAATAAATACACGACCTTTCTTGCGGGGAGCAATTCCAGCCGATTCTTCGGAAGGGATGCTTCTGTATCGGAAAACACTGAGAATTTGTGCAGCCAGCTGTTCGGATATTTTGACAGATCCCAGCAGGACCTTGCAGGCCACTACGGTCCTTACTGGGAGAAGAGGGAGTTCGTCAGTTCGAACAAAATAAAGGCATCGGCGCTTATCGTGCAGGGGCTCAATGATTATAATGTGCGCACCAAACAGGCGGATCTGATGAGGAAGGCCTTTGAAGCTAATAAGAAGGATGTAAGGCTTATCCTGCATCAGGACGGACATAATACGCTCGAAAACATACAGATAGGTGATATGTTCTATGAGGAGCTTCTGAACAAGTGGTATTGCCATTATCTGCTCGATACAGATAACGGAATGCCGGAGCTTCTTCCCAAGGTATATGCCCAGAGCAACATAGACGGCAGCTTCATTGGATATGACGATTGGTATGGTGAAGATAAAATATCGGTATCTTCACCCAATACAGGGGCGGTAAAGATCGATCGTCCCGAGCCTCAGGAGGAACAGAGAGGCGATCCGGTACTGAAGAGGAAGAGTATGCCGTCGGGCATGGATATCATGATGTCCGGTGATGATCCCTACTATACCATTGATGACTTCTTCGAGGATGTGGGATACAGTGCAGAGGGTGTATCCGGTGACGGTAAGAATTACACTCATACCTGGATAAGGCGTGTACCTGAGGAGATCACTGTTCAGGGTAAGGCTGAGATACATGTCAGGGCAAAGGTTGATGAAGTACCGTCAGATGGCCGTATGGTCCTTGGAGCAATGCTATATGATATCTCGGAGGAAGCCTTCCCCGCATATGAGACGAACCCGGATAACAACGATTATGTGGATCAGATAACCTATTTAAGTGAATTCATAAGCAGGGGAGAGGGACTGACTCCCTTCGATCTTAATGTTTACAAGCAGACAAATGTTAAGAAAAAGCTTATAACAAAGGGCATGATAGACCTTGGCTCTCCGGGGGCCGGGTATGAGCCTTATACGGCTGTGAGCCAAAATATAGCAGGGGATACATATTACGACTATACGATACATATGCTTCCCACCGTGTATACGGTACGCCCGGGTCACTATCTGTGGCTGTATCTGATACCCGGGATGGACGCTATAAACTCGGATGTGGATGTCTGGGTGGATAACTCAGCCAGCTATGCTGAGATACCCGTAAGCAGCATACCCGAGGGCTTTAACAGCTCTGATTTTGATGAAGAATGCAAGGAAGACGGCAATGGCGGCAGGATAATAACCGAGAAAGTGGCCGGCAAGGAGGTATCACAGAAGATAATTACCAGTGAGAATAAGATCATAACCGTGTCTTCGAATATCTGGATAAAGGGGCTGGACGACGATTATATCTATATGGGCGTTCCGGTAAAGCCCGAGTTCGAGGTTTACGACGGTACCAGGCTGCTGACACTTAATAAGGATTACAGGGTATCCTACAGCAGGAACAGTAAGCCTACCGTTCTGTCAGGCAGGAAGGCGGTACTGACCGTAACCTTCAAGGGCGAATATGTTAAGACGAAGAAGATCGTAAAGGAATACAGTATTGCTAAGACAAGGCTCGGGGCCGGTGAGGATCCCGACGTACTGGTTGCGGATGCGGCCGTAGCATATACGGGAAGGGATCAGAAGCCGGCTCCGGAAATAAGATACTCAACCGAACCGCAGAAGGTCATCAATAAGGGGTATTTCAAATACAAATACATAATGACAAGGGATGTAAGCGGCAATACAGTAAGTGGAGCGGTATCGGCGGACTGCGTCAGGGAGCCCGGTGAGTATACGGTCATCATAGAGCCCAAAAACGACAGACAGACCGTAACCGGCAGTATGAAGGCAACACTCAGGGTCATAAAGGATAAGAGGCTGCTCCTTAAAAACGCCAGGGTTGAGTTCACACCGAAAGCCTATGTTTATACCGGCAAGGAGATAAGACCGGGCAGCGATAAATATAGTATAAGGATCAAGCTTGACGGAAGGAATTATACCACTCTCAGCGAGAATACCGATTTTATTGTTGCCTTAAGCAGGAACAACGTGGAGCCCGGCAGGGCGCAGATCGTGTTTACGGCAAAGCCCGGAAATAAGAAGGGGCTTGCAGGCAGTGTCACCGGAAGCTTCAGTATTAAGAAGGGAAGGGATATCAGTGCATCCGTAAACGGTATTCAGATTTATTATGAGGATTATGCCGCTTTTAAGAAGAGCGGTGCGGTACCTTCCTGGGTAATTGTCAAGGATGGTGATACGGAGCTTGTAAAGGGTAAGGACTATACGGTAAGCTACAGGGCAAACAAGAAGCTCTCGACGGAGAATGTCAAGGCAAAGCTCATAATAAGAGGCAAGGGAAAATATAAGGGGACGGTCACGAAGGAATATTATGTTGTGACCTCAAATATCGCCAGGCTTAAGGTGAGCGCCAAGGATAAGCTCATGGTCAGGAATCTGCCCAAGGGAGCAAAATACAGATATGAGAATCCTGTTATCACGGTGACGGAGGAGGATGGCAGGAAGCTGACTAAGAATAAGGATTACAAGATAACCGAGAACGGATACGAGACCATAAGTGCTAACGGCAAACCGGAGGAAAGAGGTGACAATAAGCCCGGGATGATCCGTGTGACGATCGAGGGTATGGGGAATTATTTCGGATTTAATACCGCGTGCTATATGTACTACGATAAGAGTAATGATCTTGGCAGGGTTCCGCTGTGGAAGCCGATCGCACAGAAGACTTATACGGGTACGGAGATCGAGCTTACTGAAAAAGAGCTTAACGAGCTGCTGGTAGTTGGACGGACAAAGAAGGATCCGGGTACATTCCTTGCTTTAGATACGGACTTTTATGTGGAGTCATATAAGAATAATGTAAACACCGGAACCGCCAAGGTTACATTAAGAGGCAAGGGGAAATACGGAGGTTTAAAGACGGTGAGCTTTAAGATAAGGCGCCGCGACGGCAAGAATTATATCGGAGAGTTAAAAAAATAAGCAGTTTGTTACATCTGTTGTATACGGCTCACCCGGAACATACAATATATTGTGGTCAAATGCAAAAATCAGGTGACAAACCATGACTGATATATTATAATGTTCAAAGCATGGGTGAGCCGGAACCGGTATACCATGTATTGTGTTTTACAGTGAACGAAATGATTTACTCCGTTTACTATAGGAACGATCAGTGTATTTGGGAGGAAGTACCGATTACCGGCATAATATGTTTCGGGATCGATTGGGAAGACCGTAGGATGAGGTACCACAATATAACAAAGGATGATATGTTAAACGGAGACGGCTTAAGAGTTGTTCTCTGGGTTGCAGGATGCGATCATTGCTGTAAGGATTGTCATAATCCCGTGACCTGGGATCCCGACGGGGGACTCCCCTTTGACGATAAAGTCAGGCAGGAGATCTTCAGCGAACTTGACAAGGATTATATATCGGGGATAACGTTCAGCGGAGGAGATCCGCTCCATCCGGCCAATCTTATGGATGTTACGGCACTTGCAAAGGAGATAAGGGAGAAGTACCCGAATAAGACGATATGGCTTTATACGGGCTCGGACTGGGAGAATATCTACGATCTTCCGATAGTAAAATATCTGGATGTACTTGTTGACGGCGAATTTGAGGCCGATAAGAAGGACGTTAAGTTAAGGTGGAAGGGCAGCAGCAACCAGCGCGTGATCGATGTACAGGATACCATAAGCAGCAAGGATCCGCTCACACCGGTCATCCACTGCCCGGACTACTACGAATAAGCATGAATGTGAGGTTTTATCATGAAGGAAACGATAAAGATAACATACATATCAGATAAGATAGATAAGCTCACATATATAGAAGGCAAGTCGGACTGGATAGATCTTAGATCTGCCGAGGATATAACCCTTAAGAAGGGGGATTTTCATCTTATAAATCTCGGTGTATCGATGTCATTGCCGGACGGATATGAAATGCTTATCGCTCCGCGAAGTTCGACATTTAAAAATTTCGGTATCATCCAGACGAACAGTGTTGGAGTGGTAGATGAGTCCTACGGGAAGACGAGCAGCAGGGATGTGCTGATGATGCCCGTGTATGCGGTACGTGATACGCAGATACATGTCAATGACCGTGTGTGTCAGTTCCGTATCATAAAGCACCAACCGGTAATAGAATTCATTGAGACCGAGGCAAACGATGAAGGAGAAGCCCGCGGAGGGTTCGGATCCACCGGAGTGAACTGATAATAATTTTGTATGAAGAAGCATACGATCGTAAGAGTACAACCAAACAGTATCGCCGAAGAAATGGATATATGTGCCGGAGACAGTCTTCTTGCGATAAATGACCAGTCACTGGACGATATCTTTGATTATCAGTATCTGTGTCAGGATGATTATCTTGAGGTTCTTATAGAGAAGGCTGACGGAGAGCAGTGGGTGCTCGAGATAGATAAGGATCCGGATGAGGATCTTGGGATAGAATTCGATAACGGCCTGATGGACTGTTACAGATCGTGCTGCAATAAATGTATCTTCTGTTTTATCGATCAGATGCCGCCGGGAATGCGCGAAACCCTGTATTTTAAGGATGATGATTCCAGGCTTTCTTTTTTACAGGGCAATTACGTTACTCTTACCAACATGAGCGATCATGATCTTGACAGGATCGTGAATTATCACATGTCACCTATCAATATTTCTTTTCAGACAACCAATCCTGAATTACGATGCATGATGTTAAATAACCGTTTTGCGGGCGAGGCTCTCAAAAAGGTTGACAGGCTGTACGAAGCGGGTATTGTCATGAACGGCCAGATCGTTCTGTGCAAGGGCATAAATGACGGTGCAGAGCTTGAGAGGAGCATATCGGATCTTATGAGATATCTGCCCCATCTGGAGAGTGTGTCGGTGGTTCCGGTGGGTCTGTCGAAATACCGTGACGGACTGTATCCTCTGGAGCCGTTTGTTAAGGAAGATGCAGTATCCGTTATAGATATCATAGAAAAATATCAGAAGATCGCATATGAGGAATACGGTGTCCATTTTATACACGCATCGGATGAGTTCTATCTTCTGGCGGACAGGGAGCTGCCTGAGGCGGAACGCTACGACGGGTATCTGCAGCTTGAGAACGGAGTCGGTATGCTCCGGCTTCTGATGGATGAATTTGCCAAGGCCGTGGAACAGCTTAAGGATCATATATGTTCCCACACTAAGTTGCTTGATAAACACCGGACGGTATCCATTGCAACAGGTGTGCTTGCTGCGCCTTTCATAAAGAAGATGGCAGACGACCTTAAGGAGATGCTTCCCTTTATTGACATCCGTGTATACCCGGTCAGGAATGATTTCTTCGGTGAAAACATTACCGTCGCGGGGCTGCTTACCGGACAGGACATATGTGCGCAGTTAAAGGACAGGGAGCTTGGCGAGTGCCTTGTTCTGCCGCAGTGCGTGCTTCGCAGCGGAGAGGATGTGTTCCTCGATGACATGCACGTTTTTGAACTGTCCGAAACTTTACAAGTACGGACAGATATTGTAAAATCAAGCGGATGGGATTTTATAGAAGCGGTTTTGGGAGAGAAGATCTATGAGTAAGCCTATAGTGGCTGTTGTCGGGCGCCCGAACGTTGGCAAGTCGACGCTTTTCAATGCGCTTGCGGGTTCGAGGATAAGTATCGTTAAGGATACACCCGGCATAACAAGGGACAGGATATATGCGGAAGTATCATGGCTCGATCATGATTTTACGCTGATAGATACGGGCGGTATAGAGCCCGAGAGTAAGGATATCATTTTGTCCCAGATGCGTGAACAGGCGCAGATAGCGATAGATACGGCCGATGTCATAATCTTTATGGTGGATGTAAAGCAGGGGCTTCAGGATGCGGACGGCAAGGTGGCTGACATGCTGAGACGGTCGAAGAAGCCGGTGATCTTAGCTGTAAATAAAGTCGATGATATCAAAAAGTACGGTAATGATGTTTATGAATTCTACAACCTCGGGATCGGCGAGCCTTACGCTATATCTTCAGCCAACATGATGGGGCTCGGGGATATGCTCGATCAGGTCATCGCGCTGTTCCCGGAGAATACGGACGGTGAGGAAGAGGATGACCGTCCGAGAGTAGCCATCGTAGGCAAGCCCAATGTGGGTAAATCTTCGATAATAAACAAACTCCTTGGAGAAGATCGTGTTATCGTGTCCGATATAGCGGGAACCACAAGGGATGCAGTGGATACTCCCGTTAAGCGGAACGGCAGGGAGTATGTATTTATAGATACTGCAGGTCTTCGGCGCAAGAACAAGGTCAGGGAAGAACTCGAGCATTTCATGGTGGTACGTACAGTCGGTGCGGTAGAGCGCGCGGATGTTGTTGTGCTTGTCATAGACGCGGTCGAAGGTGTCACGGAGCAGGAGGCCAAGATCGCCGGTATAGCCCATGATTCGGGCAAGGGCGTCATCATAGCCGTAAATAAATGGGATGCGGTTGAGAAGGACAATAAGACAGCCAAAGAATACGAGACAAAGATAAGGACCGTGCTGTCATATATGCCCTATGCCGAGCTTATCTTTATCTCAGCCAAAACGGGGCAGCGTCTTAATAAGCTGTTCGATATGATAGATATGGTAGTTGAGAATCATTCGATGAGGATCCAGACCGGAGTCCTTAACGAGATAATGACTGAAGCGGTAGCTATGCAGCAGCCACCTGCCGATAAGGGTAAGAGGCTCAAGCTTTTCTATATGACACAGGTTGCGGTCAAGCCGCCTACGTTTGTAATTTTTGTAAACGATAAGGAACTCATGCATTTTTCATATACGAGATATATAGAGAATCAGATAAGAGAGGCCTTCGGTTTCAGGGGCACACCTCTTAAATTCATAATCCGGGAGAGAGGCGAGAAATAATGGAACGCATCATATGTCTGGTGATAGGATATGCGTTCGGACTTATCCAGACAGGTTATCTTGTCGGCAGGGCAAAAGGAATAGACATCAGGGATTACGGCAGCAAAAATGCCGGTACCACAAACGTCTTAAGGACTCTGGGGAAGAAATACGGCTTTCTTGTGCTCCTTGGAGATGCGCTTAAGTGCATAGCCGCAGTACTTGTAATAAAGCTTATTTTTTCGGACAGATATCCCGATACCATATGTCTTCTTGCGCTCTACGGATCTGCAGGCGTGATCTTAGGACATAATTTTCCGTTTTATATGAATTTTAAGGGCGGCAAGGGAATTGCGGCAACACTTGGAATGGCGCTTTCGTACTGCTTCCTTGTCAGGTACGGCGTACTGATACCGGTAATAGGGTTTGGTATGTTCCTCGTGATCTTTTTCATCACGAATTACGTTTCACTTGGTTCCATAGTCGGTTATATAATGCTTTTCGTTGCGATAGTCATCTTCGGGGAGAGAGGCGCATACGGTTTTCCTGCGGCTTCAAACAGGACTCTGCTTACCGAATACTACGTTGTTTTCGGCGTGCTCACCGTAATGGCGATATACCGGCATAAGGAAAACATCAAGAGACTGATAGCAGGTAATGAGAGAAAGACATACCTTAAGAGTAATCCGGAGATAGATGTAAGCAGAGAGGCAGATACAGATAAATGTTAATGACGGATTGACGGAGGATACATATAATGGCAAAAGCTGCTGTGATAGGTGCCGGAAGCTGGGGAACAGCACTTTCGGTCGTACTTCATAATAACGGGCATGAGGTTACCATATGGTCTGTAATAAAAGATGAGATAGATATGCTTAAGGAGAAGCATGAACATGTTGACAAGCTGCCTGGTGTAAGGCTTGCGGATGATATGATCTTTACGACCGATCTTTGCGAGGCATGTAAGGATAAGGATATGCTCGTGCTTGCCGTACCGTCTCCGTTTACGAGAAGCACGTCAAAGATGATGGCGGAATATGTAACGGAAGGCCAGCTTATAGTCAGCGTAGCCAAGGGTGTTGAAGAGAAAACACTCATGACACTTTCTCAGATCATAAAACAGGAGATATCCAATTGCCGTGTTGCGGTCTTATGCGGGCCTTCGCATGCGGAGGAAGTGGGTAAATGCATACCCACGACCTGCGTGGCCGGAGCCGATGACAAGGAAACCGCACAATACGTTCAGAATATGTTCATGAATGAGAATTTCAGGATATATACAAGCTCGGATGTTCTTGGAATGGAGCTTGGCGCGGCGCTTAAGAATGTAGTCGCGCTTGCGGCCGGTATAGCGGACGGACTCGGATACGGAGATAATACGAAGGCGGCACTTATAACAAGAGGGATAGCCGAGATAAGCAGACTGGGTGTGGCCATGGGAGGAAGGCTTGAGACCTTCGGAGGACTTACC
>JAFSZZ010000030.1 GCA_017458765.1 Lachnospiraceae bacterium
AGGTAATAGTATTCGAAGAAGATGATTCTTACAGTTATCTTCTTATGACTAGGGTAAGAGGAAAGATTGCCTGTGACAAGTACTATCTGGAACGCCCGAAGGAACTTGTTCCGCTTCTTTCAAAGTCGGTAAAGATGCTACAGAGTATAGATATAACGGATTGCCCTGTCATAAAGGATCTGGACAGAGAACTTAAGAAAGCCGCATACAGGGTGGAGAACGGTCTTGTGGATATAAGCGACGCTGAACCTGATACATTCGGAGAGAACGGCAGGTTCAAAGATCCCAAAGAGTTGCTTTCCTGGCTTCAGGAGAACAGACCTTCCTATGAACCCGTATTATCACACGGAGATCTTTGTCTTCCAAATATCCTTATTGAGAATGGTGATATAAGCGGATTTATCGATATGGGTAACTGCGGTATCGCAGATAAGTGGGAAGATATAGCAATGTTGTACAGGAGCCTTCGCCATAATTTTGACGGGACATACGGCAAAGTATATCCAGGCCTTGATCCTGACAGCTTCTTCGAGGAACTTGGGATAGAGCCGGACCGTGAGAAGATAGATTACTATATTCTTCTTGATGAGCTCTTCTAGGCGGAAGGGTGGTAAGTTATTTTGGAAGTTAAAACGAATGATGGGCATATCACTTCTGCCGACCATGACCTTTTCCTCCTTCGACACCTTCGATAATAATATCGGCATACTATAATATATCGAAGGAAATATGACGATATTAAATATTAAGGGTGTCTATACAGATTACAGAAATCAAGGATAAATATATGGTCACAGCACTGATTATCATTGGAAGCATCATAATGGTGGGGAATATCATCGCATATGTCAGGTTTATCAGAACCTCGACGGATGTGATGCTGTCCGGAAAGCATGGGGAACCTATTTGGGAAAATATCGGACTAGCATTGCTTGTTTTCTTTCTCCTGGGATATCTGGGTGTTGCTTTTTTCGGCAAGCCGGATCTCTTGATGGCCGGAATACTGTTCTTTGGGGCTATATTCGTATCGCTTGCGTTAGTCCTTTTATATCATTTGGTAGATACGCTTAAGGACAGAAGCCTTGAGGTTACGGAAACTCTGATCGGTGTTATTGAAGCCAGGGACTCCAATCTGAACGGACACAGCCGGAATGTGCAGATGTTATCAATGTGTCTGTATAAATACCTGCCAGCCACAATGAAGGAAGGTATAAGCCCGGTGAGCTTTGAGTATGCAGCACTTCTTCATGATGTTGGTAAGCTGGGCGTACCGGAGTCTATTCTTAACAAGCCGGGAAAGCTTGATCCCGGAGAATGGGACATAATGAAACAGCACCCAAAGATAGCGATGGATCTGCTTAAGTCTCTACCATCGTTTGATGAAATAAAAGACTGGATCCTGTATCATCATGAACGGATGGATGGCAAAGGTTATTATGGATTGCCGGGAAGTAATATACCTATGGCAGCAAGGATCATAGCTGTATGCGATACCTATTCCGCCATAACAATGCGTCGGTCATATAAAGATAAGCGAACGCATGAAGAAGCTATGGAGATAATAAAGGATGTGTCAGGATCACAGTTGGATCCGAATATATCTGCCATCTTCATGACAATACCTAAAAATGAACTGCAGGCTTGTACACCTGAGACGGTGGATTTCTATGATTAAATACAGAATAACTTAGAACTCGACAAATCGAATTTGTAGAGCATTTACCTTGCTATTTTGCAGGAAGCTCCCACCTCTAAGCGTCAGCGTAGGTGAGGAGTAGTTCACCACCTCATCTTACCAATGCGCTGTTGTAGTATTATGTTGACGATCCAAACAGGGCTTAAGATGCGCTTCATCATAAAAATAAATCTGTCATCTCAGGTCAGAGCCGCTCCAAGATCCCTGCACTCTTCCAGTGCATCCTCACCCGGTGCGTTGTTAGCCATTACACTGTCACAGGCAAGCTTAGCTCCCGCAGTCCTGCATCTGTCCTCCCAGTCTCTCATCCACTGACCGTCACCCCATCCGTAGGAGCCAAACAGGGCTATGTTCTTGCCCGACAGAGAGCCTTCTATGTCGGTAAACATAGGCTCGAAAACTGACTCCTCGAGCACTTCCGCTCCCATAGCCGGGCATCCGAAAGCGATCCCGTCGTATTCCGATACCATGTCAGCTGTAAATTTATCAGGTCCGAACACACTTACTTCGGCCCCTCTCTTTTTTGCACCTTCTTCCACGGCACCTGCCATTGCAGCGGTATTGCCTGTTCCACTCCAGTAAACTACTGCTACTTTACTCATAATATATCTCCTCCTTATATTTTGAATCTGTTTTACAGTTACTATATTACCCGGCGCTTAAGCATGTTATTACAGCCAGCTGCGCCAGGGATTTACCTTTTTTATACATTTCCCGATATACTTCCGTACATTTTTTATATTTTCCAAATACAGTCATTGCCTTTTCCGGTTCGGAATATGCTTTCCAGCATCCGCAGCATTTAACGCCCCTGAACGGATGCTTCATAAAGCACTCAACATCTGACGGAGGATATCCGAGAAAAAGCCCTATTTCATGCGGAAACAGGCTCTC
>JAFSZZ010000031.1 GCA_017458765.1 Lachnospiraceae bacterium
ATAAGAAAATGTGCCCCGAGGGATGTATGCCAGAACAGACGCTTTAACATACACGGAGACAGCGTGATGAGCATGGCTGATAAGATGAGAGCGGTATTATTCTCTATGTATTTTTTAAGAAGACAGCAGGAGAGGATCCCCATAAGGATGATGCATAAAAGCCCCCATATCCCGAAATACTGAAACTGTATCCGTGTAAAACGGCCGATGATCTTACACGGAAGAGCCATAAGAGGAATGGAGTCGGTAAAGATCACGGATGTGCTGAACGGGTAGGCAGCCGTATTTGTAAGACCGAAATTTATCCTGAAAGGGGAATTGCGATACAGGGCCCATCCGAGATAATGCTGTCCGGGATCCCCGTCTGTAAGAAGCCAGTCAACATATGTGGGATCAAGGATCTTAAAACCGTAAAGAATATAGAACAGGGCTGCCGATAAGCAGCCCGTGATCATATAACAGGATCTGTTTTTGATGGTATCTTTGTTGATGATCATTCTACGTCCTTGTCATCTGCTTGCTCCAGATCAAGGTCTATTATACCATCAATAGTATCTTCCGAGGAAGAGTCCGATCCGGATTTTGAAGTTTTCCTTCCTTTTTTCTTCTTATGTATTATGAGTACGGACAGAGCTATAAGTACCGCAGCGCCGGCACCCTCATATGCGGCGTATTTAATGAACGGATTAACATACGTGTCTTCGACCGAGAACTCAACTTCATATCCGGTTGCGATAAATGTATAATACTTGCCCATCGGAGTAAGTTCGGCTTCCTTTTTCCCGGAGCCGTCCGTCAGCCATATGCAAAAGTCCTTAACGGATGAAGGCGGGCAGTATCTTATGAGGTGCTCGCTCCTTAAATCCTCTGGAATGGTGATCTTCCATGTTTCAACTATGCCGGGTTCATTGCTTGCTCCCGACAGCTCGGCGGATAGCACCTGGCCTTCGACGAACCTTCCGTCCACGAGAACTGCGGACTGACCGCTTTCACGAAGCTGCTGTCCTGCCAGGGTTGTGATGTATTTGGCGGTCTGTCCGATAACTTCCGCATCTGCCCTCAGATCGTTGAACCTCGAGTTATCCCAGTCCCAGAGGATGTATTCGTCCGTTGACACTTCATCCGGAAGCTCGTTTATGCAGCTGTCGTAATCATATTCCTTGACTGTAAGTACTTCGTCATCAACGATGAAGGTCACATTGACCTTATTGAATTCGGAAGGAATGCCTTCCATACTTATGAGGTCATTGTATGCTATCGGTTCTGCCTTGCCGCTGTAGCTTATCCTGTTGATGCCTGCATAGTCATCGGATACGAAATAGTTTTGGTATATCCTTCCGTCCGGATCGTTGTCGCCTGCTATCGCGCCGAGACAGCTTCCTGTGCTGTCTATGGAAGGCATACTGTAACAGCCCTTTATATCGTAACCTTTTCCTGCAATCCCTCCGATATGATCATTGCCGTTTAAGATACCCTTGGTGTGGCAATCGTGGATGGTTGAGAGAGATTCTCCGGAAATACCGCCTATGTAACTGCCTGAGCTGCTCTTTAATTTACCATAGTTCTGACAGTGGATGATGGTTCCCATTTCCTGCCGTCCGCAGGCTCCTCCGACGTAACTCTTAAGTCCCTCCACATATCCGTCATTTTTGTTTCGCCTGAGTACGCATTTGGTCCTGTAGGTTGTTCCTTTTGCGGCATCTTTTATACCGGTCACGTCGCTTTCAAGGTCAAAATCATATTCTATCGCCATTGTGCCTGCTATGCCTGCTGTATCTATATCACCGTGAATGCTTCCGTAGTTTATGGAATCGGCTATCGTTGCATCCGTACAGGTTTCGGCAACCGCAAGAGAATTATCGGTATAAACATCGGTGTAATCCGCATCCAGAACACCATCGATCGCATCTGCGATGAGCAGCATGATAACATTGAACTGATCATTGACCTTGCCCATATCGTCGACAAGCTGCTGGTTTGATGCGTTCATCTCGTTGTTGAGGAACCCGAGGTTGTCGCTCATCCCCTGGATATTGGCTATAAGGCTGTTGGATCTGACCTTATATTCATCCGAAAGCTTAGGAAATCTGATCCCGGATCTTGAACTTAAGTCGGATACTATTTTTTTTGTTTCTCCGACCGCACCGTCAAGATCGTGCATGGACTGTCTTGTGTAACTGACTGCATATTTGATATCCTTACGGGTATTCTCGGCCATTTCCTGTTCATGTGCTTCCACGATCTTAGCGATCACATCGATATTCTTTTCCATATAGGATGCATAGCTTTCGCCGTATTTATCCCTGAAATCGTTATCGGCCTCTGCCGCAACAACGGCAGTCGCTTCAGCGGAAGCAACGGTATCAAGATCCTTATCCTTCCCTGCATACTTTTCATCCGATGAAGGAAAATCCGTATATGTCGGCGGATCGGTACTTGAGTCCTTATGAGCGAGCCGGCTTACCCTGCGGTAGGAAGCATTATCGGACAGAGTGTCCCAGGGGATCTCATGTCCGTCTGCGTCCAGGGGTACGATATTGGAACTTGTCCCGTAATATACCGGAGTATTGTGGAGTGTTTTGATCGTTTTATAGTAATTGTAACTGTAGTCTTCTTCATTGCGCTTATTATAGAAGTTATCAAAATCTTCGTCGGCATTTTTAATGTTTTCCTTGGCCTGGTTATAACTTACCTTTTCGGCCTCGCTCATGTATTTATATATATCAAGGTCGTCCACGGCCTTGGTCAGATTGGATGCGGCATTCGATGCGTTTCTGAAGGCATTTTTAGTCCGGTCGAACACGCCGTTGTTTTTGACGGATTCACGCATCGCGTATTCCACACGGCTTAACGCTTCGCTTCCCGTATCCATGGCTCCGTTTATAAAATCCTCGGTCTCATTAGCCAGGTAAGAAGTATCGCCGAGAGCCTTGTCCGTAAAACTCTTTACCATATTAAGGCGGGCAGTGATAATGCCGGATTCATTTCCCGCATCATTTAAGGTGGTGCCGACAAGGTCATGAAGCGTATTCATATTAGTGGTAAGCTGTCCTATTATGTCCTTGGTGATATCAATGACAACATAGGGTTCTGCCTGGCCTGCGATACCGCCGACATCCTTACGGCCGTAAACCTCACCGTTGTTGATGCACATATCCACATATCCGTTATGGCGTCCGACTATTCCCCCGACGTTATAACCGAAATGTTCATAACCCACCAGAGCATTATTGACACAGCTTAGGATCTGTCCCTGTGAATATCCGCATATCCCGCCGGTATCAACGGTGCTGTTCAATACATTCGTGGAGTCCTGCTTATTGTTGTCTCCGAAGAGATTGCGAAGCTTATCCTCGTACTGATCGATGTTGACATCCTTGATCGAGAGAGTCTCGTCCACACTTGAGATGTTTATCTTGGCATCGTTTGTACATCCGTTTATAACACCGAGATTATATCCGGTTATGCCTCCGGTAAAGTGCATGCCCGATACATATCCGCTGCTTTTACAGGTGCTTATCACGCCTGAGTGTTCATTATATCCGGCAATGCCTCCGGTATAATCATAACCGTCAATATTTCCCTCGAAGGAACAGTTGCTTATCATTCCGTAATTGTCGCCGACTATACCTCCCGTTGCCAGCTGCTTGCCGGACGGAACGAAAGATCCCTGTACCTTGAGGTCCTTTATGACCGCACTTTCCTGTGTTATGCAGAATAATCCGGTATAACTTTCGGCATCCGACACGGCGACTCCCGATATCGTATGTCCCTGTCCGTCGAATATGCCGCCGAATATGGGGATGTATTTAAACCCGCTGCCGTCTAACACGATATCGTCCTTAAGTACGATGTTCTTGTCTTTCGACCATGTGTCCAGACGACAGTTTTTGGCAAGGTTAATAAGGTCATCCGCCGTGGAAACATAGATCGTGGTCATATTAAGCTGATCGACAGGATACAGATATCCGCTGAGATCGTCCTCATAGGTCATATCGGAAGGATCTTCGGGTATTTCTTCGCTGTCGGTATCTTTGGATCCGTTTTTTTCCTCGTCATCTTCGATCACCTCATTGCCGTCTTCGTCCACGCGGACAACTTCGACATCGGGGCCTTTTCCCTTGCCTTCCGACATGGTTACCCCGGCACTTGCGAAGGCTTCTGCAGGCAGAAGGGCAGAAGAGATCACGGAGATCAGCATCGTAAATATCATAAGGGCGGCAAGTCTTCTATTTCTCATTTTTCTTACCTCCCTCCTGTTTCCGTGTTTTACCCTGAGGTTTATCTTTTGAATTTTTTTCCTGAGTTTTATCTTCCTTATGTTTATTTGAAGGAGTATCTTTTTTCTCCGCAATACGCATAGGCATTGAAGATGCAAGATCCTCATATTCTTCTTCGGTCATGGGCGTAATGTTCCCGGCCTCGACAAAGGCGTTAAGGTCACCGCGAACGATAGCGTTCATCGTACCTGTGACAACACCGTTGATGCGGCCTCTTACGATACCGTTAACATGGTTGAGCCCGGAAGCCTCTTTGGTGCGGATGGGCATGTTCATAACGAAGGCTGTCTTGCTTATTACCGTATCGCCTAAAAGAAGTATCTGCGGAAGCACGAACATGGTTATTAAAATAGAGATTATGGTTCCGCGTCCGAGACACTGACCGATACCGTATATCGCGCCGTCGGATGTAAGATTACCGATCAGTATGCCGGCGACCGCAAGCATTGTTCCCGATGTGATGATGGTCGGGAAGGAGAAGTTCATCGTTTCGATTATGGAATCACGTCTGCTCTTGGTCTCACGCAGTTCGGTATATCTGCCTGCTATAACGATCGCGTAATCGATGTTTGCACCCATCTGGATGGAACTTACGATAAGCTCGCTTAAGAAGAATATATTGGTCTGCTTCAGGGACGGAACGGAGAAGTTGATCCATATGCTTCCCTGTATGACCGCTATCAGCAGCACGGGCATGCCGGCGGATTTAAACGTAAACAGCAGTACGACCAGGACTACAAGTATCGAAACTATATTTACAACAAGGTTATCCCTTGAAAAAGTCTTCTTAAGATCGAGCTGGCTCACGGATTCACCTACGGTATAAATATTCCCGCTGTAATACTGACGCGCCATCTCATGCATCCTGTCTATAAACTCGAAGGTTTCGGGGCTCTCTTCGGGCAGGTTCAGATAGACGAGCATACGCGAGTAATTTTCACCCTGCAGCTGTTCCTTGGCAAAATTCATCATCTTGTATGCGTCATCAAGAGTCTTCTTAGTTTCATCATCTAAAGTCACATAGCCCTGTTCTATCTCATCATGGATGAACATGAACATATCTATCAGGGGGACCTTGTATGCCGACAGACCGTTAACGACCTTGGCATAATCCTCATCGTTTACGGCATAGGCGGTGTATATGAGCTGCGCCACCTCATAATCCAGATCTATAAGTTCGGCAAACTGCCTTGGTGAGAGTTTATCCGTCAGGGTATAACCGTTAAGTGCTTCCGTATTTGCAAGGCCCAGACAGGATTTTACTTCCTTGCACTGGGCCAGTTTATCCAGCAGTTTTTTCTCACTGTCGTAGTCGCCTGCCGGAACAACAAAAGCGATAAGATTTTCATCGCCGAAATTTTCCGATATCATGGTATCCGCTATCTGGACACGGTTTTTTAAGGGAGTATCCAGGGTGGAGTATCCGAAAACGTAGGGACATTTATTCTGTATGAAAAAAGCGGCGATTATCGCAATAAGGAACAGGGGTGCAACGATGAACCTTGTCGAATAATCGAACTTGCCGACAAAGGGGATATCGGGGATGAAGTTTTTATGCTTTGTCTTCTCCATGAGAGGAGCAAAAAGCATGATGATACCGGGCATGAGAAGAAATACCGATACAAGGCTTAAAACGATGGCCTTGATAAGAACGATACCCATATCCGGACCGATCTTGTACTGCATGAAAGTCATGGCGATAAGACCGCCGACTGTCGTAAGAGAGCTTCCGGATATTTCCGGGATCGCCTTGGACAGGGCAGTGATTATAGCTTCCCTCGGTTCCATTGTCTGATGTTCTTCCTTATATCGGTTAAGGAAGATGACGGCATAGTCAACCGACAATGCAAGCTGAAGTACGATCGTAACCGAGTTTGATACAAATGATATCGTGCCGAGTACAAAATTGGATCCGAGCTGGAGTATGGCGCCCGCACCGAAGGTTATAAGAAGTACCGGGATCTCGGCATATGCCTGTGTGGTAAGGAGCAGTACCGTGAGCACGACGATAACTACAAGTACCGAGATGACCTTCATCTCGTCCGCGATAAGTTCGGACTGTATGTCACCCAGAGTTGTTGACAGGTAGGCGTCATAGGGTTCGATAAGCTTCTTGACTTCATCCAGTGAATCCAGGCAGGCCTTATCGTTCTCGTCATGATCAAAGGTTATGTTAAAGCAGGCAGATCCGTTATTATAGTGTTCCGAAGTGTCATCAAAATCCACGGAAAAAACTCCCGGGATGCCCTCGAAGTCGGATTTTATTTTTTCAGCCTGGGAATACGATATGTTGGCGATCATGACCTTGCATGAACCGTAGGTCACGAATTCTTCTTCCATTAAGTCAAGACCCTGTTTGGTCTCGGTCGATTGGGGCAGATATGCTGCTAAGGAGTTCTCTACCTTTACCCAGTTTCTCGAAAAGGCCGAGAAGATCGCCAGTATGATAAAAATAAGAAAGAACAGGTTGCGCTTGTCTACGATAAAGCCGCAGATTTTGTCCATGGCGCTGTTCCCGTCCTTTTCCGGCACCGTTGGTTCCATTGTTATCCCTCGTGTATGTTTGATATAGATAAACACCCGTTTTAACGGATAGAACAGCTCCCCCTCGATAATGAAGCCTTGAAACCCTCAAGCATAGGAAGTTCACATGTATTCGATTATTATAACACTGATCCGTATTTTGTCAAATGAAAAAGAGACCCCGATGTGCGGGGCCCCTGTGATCGTACGGTATGTCTTATCTTGCGATCTTTTTTGCAGTGATCCTGAATCTGAATACCTTTACACCGGCATACTCACCCATGCCTTTGATCACGATATATCCGGTGCCTTTATCGATGTTATTGCAGCAGCCGGCTATCATGTATTGTGTGCCTTCAATAAGTTTCTGTTCATTTTTGCCGCTTCCAAAGAAAAGGTCTGTGAACTTTGGCTCTATCTCATAACCGGTATATGCAAATTCCGTCGTTTTTCTGCCGCTTATCTTATCGGCTTCACTGTTATAGAAACGGATGTTGGTTTTTGCGATGCTGTTTTTGAGTATCTTGTATTCCGTACTTATATCACCCTTGTAGTTATTTTTCCCGGTAATGGTTATCTGTACGGTTTCTCCTTCATCCGGAACGGTTTTACCGCTTGTTGTTTCACATTTGGAAATATAGTAATCTCTTCCCTGATCAAGGAGCTTTCCGTTGGTATCATATATCACTACCGCAGTCTTTTTGTATGCGTTTTTCGATTTTGAGTATGCGACATCGCCGACCACAAGATTATTGCTGCTCAGGGTACCGATATCCTTCTGAAGAATCGAAAATCTCGTGGTAGCCGTTCCTTTATAATTTCCGATACCGCGTATCTGCACATAAGGAGAATATTTTGCGGAAGCATCTCTTACTGTATTGTTGGAACCATATACAAGCCTGTAATCACGCCCTTCAACAAGAGGAATCTCAAAGCCGCCATCCATATAGATGACTCTTTCATTAACGGGTCTTGGCTTCACGCCGCCCTTCTCGTATTCGATACTGTTGAACGAAGCACTTATGCGATCGGTCAGATCTGCCCTTGTGATCCTGAAGCTTTTTGTTATGCTTCCGACAAAACCGCTTCCTGGAATTGCAGTGATCACTGCGGTGGCAGTTCCGGTCTTATCTCCGTTAATTACGTCCACCGTATAGTCGGTATCTCTGCTGAGGTTACGGATCTCCCCGGTTGACGGATCTTTGTAGGAAACCGAATACTCAGGCCAAAAGTTCTTAACCTCATAGGGCTCATTCCTGAATTCAACCGAGGTGGCGTTTGAAGCTATCTTCATTCCGCGTGCATTAAGAGGAATACAGGCAGCACCCGGTGTCCCTTCATATAAATATTCATATACGGTAAAATAATCCATAAAATTGGAGCCTTTGGCGTTGACTTTAATTTCCCACTTACCCGGTCCTGCATATGCATCATTGCTGTTATCAGGGTATTCGAGGGTATAATCGGTATTGAGACGCAGTTTTTTTCCTTCATAATAGACAACCGGTTTAAGTTTCTGCTTAGTATATTTACCATTGGCTGCCTTTTTGACGTTGGCCGTAAGAGGATTTGCCACGATAAGAGCATTTTCGGACAGATAATCATAACTTAAGCACTCAATCCCGAAATTGAGAGTTTCTTTTCCCGTATAGTCACCTTTGAATTTTACCGTCACTCTGGGAGATTTTTTTTCTGCCGAATTTACGGACACGGGAATATAAGCACTGACATTATTTGCGTAAGAGACAGAATAATCGGTTCCTTCAATAAGAGTGCGCCCGTTGTATGTAACGTTCATATGCGGCTTTATGGCACTGCCTGTATATTTGTATATGTTGATGCCGTCTGATATTTCTCCGTCAATGAATTGCACGGAATAAGTTTCGGGTCCCGATATCCGGATCGTCAGCACGGCATCAGGAATATGATAGTATACATTTTTAAACGAGATGAGTATTTTGGCTTCTTCTCCTTCGCTGTTATTGCCGGTTGTGGAAAAGATAAGATTCTTTCCGCCCGGGAATTCAAGGGTTGGAGATGATCCCAGTATTCCGTTTTCGTCGGTAACGTTTTCTATGTTATAGCTTGTAATGCTGCCGCTCAGTTCTTCCGGAAGCATGCATGACAGATCGTAACCGTATGTTCGGGAAACGTCTCCGGGCACAGGATATGTACAGGAAACCGGTTCTGCGACTTTTTTCAGGTTTACGGATACATCGACCCCGTCTGAGATATGGCCGCTCAAGTCCATAAAATACAGAGTTTTTGTAACATTACCCAAACCGGTAATGGTATATGAATCCGTATAGTCACCGTCTGACGAATCACTGACCCCGTAGCCCGGTGCACTTATAATAACGCTGTTACCGTAAGAATCCTTTTTTTCTGCACCGTCGTACAGGATGACCGATGGAGGATCCATGAAATTTATTGAAACCTGAACATGCCTTTCTTCACCGTCATTGTGATTCCGGTTGCCAAAGATCCTGTAATATACATCATACGGACCGGCATCGGAGGCTGAAGGGATCTCGCGGCTATAGACTTCGTTCGTACTGAGCCTGTATTTTATCTCGCCGTCTTCTGTGATGCCCCCGGTTATAAGATCCTGAAGGCCGCCGTTATATAAGAGATCCGGAACCGGAGCAGGTTCTGCGGTATAGGAGGGGTCTGCTCTGTCTATCGTGATCTTGATCAGATGCTCTTCACCATCATATGTTTCCGGACTGTTTCCGAATGCTTTGTAGTAAACCACATATTCGCCCGCCTGGGTTCCGGCCGGAAGGGATTCGGAGTAATTACCGATACTTCCGATCCTGTATTTGAGGGTAAAGCCGTCCAAGGCAGTTCCCGGGATGATAAGAGTCTGTGGATATCCGGTATATTTCAGGCCGTTTATCACAACGGGATGTGTTTTGATCCCTGTATCCGGAATAATGTGCGAACCGGCATTATCCGTAAATGCCTTTATCCTGAAATTGCCATTTGCATAGCGGGTACTCAGATCGTAGTAATCCAGCCATTTATTTTCCGAATAGGAGAAATAATAGCTCTGCCCTTTCTGTATGGCGGCTGAAGTTCTGAACCAGTTGGAAGTGGTTACGCTGGATTCAATGTAGAATCTTGGCCATGAACCGTTTTTATACAACTCAACAACGACTGCGAAACCGGTGTCGGGATCAAGCGGAACCGGTTCGGAAAGCGTGATCGTATGATAACCCGAAAAAGATGTTGATCCCCGGGTTGTCGCACCTTCTGCAAGTATGCCGGTGGAAGGATCACCGCCTTTTTCTATGCCGGTATAGATCGTTATTTCATAGTCAACTTCCGAACTTGGGGTTGCAAAGGAAACGGCTTTAAGTAAGTCAGCTGATCCGTCATCGGGAGTATTAAAGACATTGGAGAGCTTTACATGATAGTTCTTGCCCGAATACCATGAAGTGGATGACATTGAACCGTCGTACTGGTAATTGTTATCGTAATTATCGGTTGAATTAAATAAAAAAGCATTTGCGGAATCACCGTTGCTCTTGCTGTAATAGGACAGCCAGAAATAACCGGCATATTTTTGGTTATGTTCATAATCACCACCTTCCTGCCAGCTGTTTCTGACAAGCCAGGCACCGTCTTTTTCGGGAATGTTTGTCCCGTTTGTAAAATATCCCTTTTTAAAGTTATCATCCCATCCCACTACCGTTATTGCATGGTTTGTGGCGCGGATCCGGGAATCATAGTAACTGTTGTGTTCACTGTTGTAAACCGAATTGGAGGTTTGAGAGGAGCCTGAACTTAGCGCATAGAAACTCAGGCCTATAGCCCCGTGGCTGTATATAAGCTGTTTTGCTGCCTTTATGCCTTCTTCGTTGAACACCTTTGTATTTTTGGTCGTATCAGTCGTACTTAACTGGACATCATAGTAATCTGTCATATGAGCAACATCGCTGTTATAAGCCAGTTCTTCATCCAGCCCGTTCTCCAGAGCATCGGCCATACCTGATTCTGTATATGGAGCATCCGTTTCGCTGACTGCTCCGGTCCATGATGCCAGTATGTTTTTTGCATAATTACGGTTGCCGCCCCGCTTCAGGAAGTTATCTGCGGATGAATCCGGTATCATTTCGTTTCTGTCGCCGTATGTTCCGCCAAGAGGGTCGGTAACGGTATTGTATGAAAAATATGCAAGCTGCAGTTCCGACAGATCCAGTTTATCGAGATTATCCGGTGAAATGTCACCATTTGTAATAAGGTTCATTTCACCGAGAGCCATACTTGAAAAAGCCCAGCATGTTCCGTAAGGACTCTGACTTCTTAATGGCGGAAGATAAGGGGCGATGTAGCTTGCAGGAAGATCATCAAATACAATGGAGTCCGTTGAATATCCCTTCCGGACAAAGGACGGATTTTCAACTTCCACCGGGTGTTCCTCGGGCATTTCACCAAAGAGAAGGGCATCGGAAAAGACCGCATCATCCGAAAGAAGAGTATCGGAAGAAAGCGTCTCATCCGGGAGAAGGGCATCGGAAGAGACCGCATCATCCGAAGGAAGAACATCGGAAGAGACCGTCTCATCCGGGAGAAGAACATCGGGTGAGACCGCATCGGCATACGGAAGGATCTCATCGGGATGATCGGACAGTTCTTCCGTAGTTGATGTGTTTTCGATCTGTCCTGATGTATCCGGCATTGCAGGCTCTGCATATGTGGTAAGTGGTGCTGCTGTCATTGTCAGAGTGACTGTAAGCAGTCCGGCCATAAATTTTTTTATTTGATCATTTTTGTTATTCATTCTAAAACTCCCTGAAAATTAGACACTATACATAAATATATATCGGCAGATTAAGAAAAAAATAAACAGTGATCATATAAATATAAAGGTGCATCCCGATATGTCAGGTGGTATAATATAATATACGCCATTTTGTGCTTTTATTGGAGGCTGTGTATGAGAAAAAGAATAATGCCGGACTTAAGACATTTTCTTTTAAAATATCGGAAGTGAAGTAACAGGCAAGGTATGTTCTGTATAGAGAGAAAATGAACGATAAAGTACTAACCACACTTGAATATGACAAGATAATAAAGATGCTTGCGGACAGGGCGACTTCGGAACCGGGGAGAAGAAAGTGCTCAGAGCTTAAACCCTTAACTGACTTTGATGAGATCATACGTCTGCAAAAAGAGACGGATGATGCAGTCGGACGCCTTTTAAGAAACGGTTCCGTTAGTTTTGCCGGTAACAGGAGTGTAGATGCTTCACTTAAGAGGCTTGATAAGGGAAGTTCGATCAATTCCGGGGAGCTGCTCAATATCGCGGGACTTCTTGAGAATGCGGCAAGAGTAAAGTCATATGGGAGAAGCGGTCAGGGAGGTTTGACAAAGAGGAGTGCGGATGATGATCGTCACAGTCCGGAGGACGCACAGGGGGATACGGATAACGATAACGGCGGAGACTGCCTGGATGAAATGTTTGCGGGTCTTGAGCCTCTTGCTCAGGTATCAACAGAGATACGAAGGTGCATACCCGGGGTCGACGAGATAGCGGATGATGCAAGCCCTGAGCTTAAGAGTATACGCCGTCTTATGAAGGTCACCGGCGATAAGATACATTCGCAGCTTAACAGTATGGTGAACAATACATACAGATCGTATCTGCAGGACAGTGTGATCACAATGCGCGACGGCAGATACTGTATCCCGGTCAAGGCAGAATATAAGGGTAATGTACCCGGAATGATACACGACAGGTCTGCAACTGCTTCCACCTTCTTTATTGAACCGGCTGCCATAGTGAATTTAAATAATGAGATCAGGGAACTTGAGATCAGGGAGGCCAGGGAAATAGAGGTGATCCTCTCGACTCTGTCGGTCCGGTGCGGAGAGCATATCGAAGAGATACGGTTAAACCAGATCCTCATGACGGAACTCGATCATATTTTTGCAAGGGCAAATCTGGCTTTGGACATGGGGGCAACCAAGCCTGAATACAATAAAGACAGGATCATAAAGATAAAAAAGGCGAGACATCCGCTGCTTGATAAGAAAAAGGCAGTTCCGATAGACGTGCGCCTTGGCGAAGATTTTGACCTGCTTATAATCACCGGACCGAATACCGGCGGTAAGACGGTGGCATTAAAGACGATCGGTCTGCTTACCCTGATGGGACAGTCGGGGCTTCAGATCCCGGCGCTCGATCACTCACAGCTGAGTGTGTTCAGAGAGGTTTTTGCAGACATAGGTGATGAACAGAGTATTGAGCAGAGCCTTTCAACATTTTCTTCACATATGAAGACGATAGTAAATATCCTTGAAAATGCTGAAGAGGATTCACTGTGCCTTTTTGATGAATTGGGAGCGGGTACAGATCCCACCGAAGGAGCAGCACTTGCGACAGCAATACTGGATCATCTGCATAAACGCGGGATACGGACAGCCGCAACGACCCATTACAGTGAACTTAAGGTGTATGCTCTTAAGGAGGAGGGCGTATGCAACGGAAGCTGCGAGTTCAATGTGGATACACTGGCGCCGACCTACAGGCTGCTGATCGGTGTGCCCGGAAAGAGCAATGCTTTTGCGATAGCAGGCAAGCTGGGTCTTCCTTCATATATAATTGACAGTGCAAAGGGCAGGATCAGTGAGGCGGCCGAGAGCTTTGAGGATGTTCTCACCGAGCTTGAGAATAACCGTGTGCTCATAGAACAGGAGAAACTGACCATTGCTCAGTATAAGGAAGAGATAGAACGTTTAAGATCCGATTATGAGGAAAAAAAGGGCAAGATAAACGAACGGCGTGAAAGTATAATAAATGAGGCAAAGGAAGAAGCCAGGCAGATCCTGACGGAAGCCAAGGAAAGTGCGGATGCGGCGATACGCAACTTCCAGAAATACGGTACCATCCGGGAGATGGAGGATGAGAGATCCAGATTAAGGAAGAAGATAGATAAGACAAGGGAAGGCAGTGATATAAAAGCAGGAGGACGGTCATCGGATTCCGTAACAGGGAAGGGGGGCAGTTCTCAGGCACCAAGGCGTTCCGATTTCAAGATCGGAGAGAGCGTCAGGATCCTTTCCATGGGACTTGAAGGAACGATAAGTTCGCTGCCGGACAGTAAAGGCAACCTGTATATACAGTGCGGGATCAT
>JAFSZZ010000032.1 GCA_017458765.1 Lachnospiraceae bacterium
AGCCGCTCCCATCTGGCAGTCAAAGTAAAGTAATCTCATCTTGTCTCTCCTTAAGCACCGCCAACACTGTGGCAGCGACGCCTACCTCCTGTTTATCATGCTCGCGATATAGCCGGCTCCGAAACCGTTGTCTATGTTCACAACACTCACTCCCGATGCGCAGGAATTAAGCATTGACAAAAGTGCCGACAAACCGCCGAACGAAGCTCCGTATCCGACACTTGTCGGAACCGCGATCACAGGAGCATCCGCCAGCCCTCCGAGCACGCTTGCAAGCGCTCCCTCCATACCGGCTATCGCTACTATCACGGAGGCTCCCATTATGTCGTCCATATGGGCCAATACCCTGTGCAGTCCCGCAACTCCCACATCGTACAGACGGACCACTTCATTTCCAAGAGCTTCCGCGGTAAGCGCAGCTTCTTCGGCAACCGGTATGTCAGAAGTCCCTCCGGTCGCAACCACTATATAGCCTGCTCCGTCGGGTTCCGGTAAATCTCCGAGTGTTGCAAGCTTAGCGCTCTCATTATATTTTATCGGCAGATTTTGTGATATCGCAACCGCTTTTTCCCTGTCTATCCTTGTAATGATCACCGGAAGCTGACCGTTATCCCGCATGGTTGTCGCTATCGCTATTATCTGTTCGACGCTCTTCCCGGCTCCGTAAATCACCTCGGCGGCACCCTGTCTTGACTGTCTGTGGAGATCCACTTTTGCAAAATCAATATCCTCAAAGGGCTGCTTCTTAAGCTTGAGAACGGCTTCATCCACCGATACACTGCCTTCCCTGACAGCTTCCAGTATCTGTCTTATTTCATCCTTCATCCGATGCTCCCATTATTTGCCATAAGGCTGCGTATTCCTTATGCCGACTCCGTGCTTTCATGATCTGTTTCACACTGCCTCAGAAAATATGCACATTTACGCTGTATCCCACCCCGTCTTCGGTGCTCACGTTTATGACCGTATCACCCACGGACACCGGTGCTATGGTTCCGTCACCAAATACCTGACATACGGAAGGATCCTCCGATTCAAAAGATACCCCGTATCTTATAAGATCCATACCCGCCAGTTCATGAAGCCTGTAGTTTTCATATACGGCCATGGGGCGTACTTTGATTATATATGGCTGGACAAGGGCCATCTCGTAAGTATCCGTTACGGGATAGAAGGCTTTTATCTTCCTGGCATTATAACCCTCCTGCGGCATCACGCATAAGCATATCTGTCTTGTGAGCCCGCCGTATCCGACGGTCACCCATGTTTCACCCGGAAGTTTCGGCGAAATGCTCGAATCCTCATCTACCGACACAATGTCCTGATCGTAGCTTATTATCTCCACTT
Source organism: Lachnospiraceae bacterium (assembly GCA_017458765.1). Classification (GTDB taxonomy): domain Bacteria; phylum Bacillota; class Clostridia; order Lachnospirales; family Lachnospiraceae; genus UBA2868. The sequence goes on from JAFSZZ010000032.1 coordinate 1,348, forward strand.
CGGAAGACGGAACGGAATGTCTCCGTTTATAATTATCCTGTACGTAATATCCTATCCTGAATGCTCCGGTTCCCGCATTCTTGGTATAAATGAGCTGATCCGTGCACAGCATCATGGGAGCGGCATCCTGCGTTGAAGTCCTGTATGTTATAGACTGCTTGAGATTGGACATACCTTCTTCCGACCTGTCGGGTTCATCCGTGTATTCCAGTTCAAGCGGTGCAAATCTCGTCGACCATACACCCCATCTCGAACCCGAAGCTCCGCCGTAAGCATAGCCTAACATCATGGGGTCATCCTTCTTTATATGGCCGTGTCCGTCCGCCATGATCGCACAGTTATGGCATCTTGCTATAACATTTTGGTTGATCTCCGAAACCCGTTTAAATGATATGCCATCGTCGGATTCATAGTATAAAATGCAGCTGTTCTGCTTAAACCTTCTGTTGGTCGATACGGCAACAAACCTCTCGCTCTCTTCGATATATGCCACATCCCAGGAGTCGGAATCCCTGTACTTATACTCGGAACCTTCTCCGGTATCGTTCCTCACACCGGCATATCCCTTAAACTCAAGCTTAGCCGGCCACTGCGGATCCGTTATGTCGGCTGTTCTTATCTCCGTTACCCTGACCCTGTCGGGAACACCGGAATATGAATCCTTGGTGCTGTATACATAAATAGTATCATCAACCAGGACAAAACTCGGTTCACCGCAGCCCCAGCCTATCTCGATACTGTCAAAATAAATGACAGGAACCGGTGAACCACCCCAGCCCGAACCGTTCCATTTTTCATACGGTCCGTCGGGATTCTCGGAGCGGGCAAGAAATACGCTGTTACATACACCCTTGGCCCTCCTGTTTATCGTGGAAGTATAACCCAGGTAATAATATCCGTCATAATAAAACACATCCGGATCGCAGCACGACAAGGCATCCGGTGAATTCGGAGATGGGCTGATCGCGGCCTTCTCGGCTGACCAGGTCTGTCCCCCGTCATCGGAATGCCTGTAGGTTACCCAGTCGAATTCATTGTATCCGTCGCCGGGAGCCGCAAACCATGCATCTATGCTGCCGTCATCGTTTAAGATCATTGACGGTCCGTACCTGTAATCCGGAAGACACACTGTCGACGGCGAAAAAACATCCCATCCGCTGTCCGGAACCGACAGCTTTATATGTTTATCCGCATATTCGTTGGCCGGTTCTTCCGTTTTTTCTTCTTCGGTAACATCCGGCTGCGCTTCATTCTCATTCTGCGCCTCATCCGGCATCACTTCGGATCCGGCTTCCTCAGTATCGTTCAGGACCTGTCCGGGATACTGTGCTTCCTCCGTACTGTTTTCCGTACCAGTCCCGGAAGCCGCGCCGCCCTGTGCAACGGGGACTGCATAGCATGCGCACAGTCCAGTCACCGAAACCGCTGTGGCTGCAATGCATATTGTTTTTTTTAATCTCAGAAAATTTACTTTTACCATGATCCTTTTTACAATAACAGGGCGGGTACGCAGCCCGCCCTGCATAATTCGAAACCTGTCACTTACTGTTTACTGTATCCTTAATAGCCTTACCTGCCTCAAACTTATGGGCCTTGGATTTGCATTAAAGTATTATATCACTATTTGACAGGAAAATCCATCGGTATTAGAATCTACTTGTTTCAAATCCACAGAAAAAGAGGACCGTTTCCATGAAATATGACAGAAATTCTCTGAAAGCCGAAGAATTCATAAACGATGAAGAGATAAACGATACAGTACGTTATGCCAACGAACATAAGGATGATCTTGAACTGATCGATAAGATCCTCGAAAAAGCAAAAAAACGCAAGGGTCTCGATCACAGGGATGCAAGCGTGCTGCTTGCCTGCACAGACGCATCGAGGATCCGTAAGATATATGACCTTGCCGAACAGATCAAGAAAGACTTCTACGGCAACCGTATAGTGCTTTTTGCTCCCCTGTATCTGTCCAATTACTGCGTAAACGGATGTCTCTACTGTCCTTATCATATAAAAAACAAAAACATACCGCGAAAAAAGCTTACACAAGAGGAAGTCGCGAAGGAAGTCATCGCCCTTCAGGATATGGGGCATAAACGTCTTGCCATCGAAGCAGGCGAGGATCCCGTGAATAACCCGATAGAATACATCCTGGAATGCATAGATACCATCTATTCTATCAGGCATAAGAACGGAGCGATCCGGCGTGTCAATGTCAATATAGCGGCAACCACGGTGGATGACTACAGAAAGCTTAAGGACGCGGGAATAGGTACATATATACTTTTCCAGGAAACCTATAACAAAACCGAATACGAAAGGCTCCATCCGACGGGTCCGAAACATGATTATGCCTGGCACACCGAGGCCATGGACCGTGCCATGGACGGCGGGATCGATGATGTCGGAATAGGAGTGTTGTTCGGCCTTGATAATTACAGCTACGAATTTGCCGGACTTCTCATGCATGCCGAACACCTGGAAGCTGTCCACGGAGTCGGGCCTCATACCATAAGCGTTCCAAGGGTAAAACGCGCCGACGATATAGATCCGGATGATTTTGATAATTCCCTGGACGATGAAATGTTCTGCAGGATCGCAGCCTGCATCCGTATAGCAGTGCCTTATACAGGCATGATCATATCCACCCGTGAGACTCCGGAGGTACGTGAAAAGATAATACGCCTGGGCGTAAGTCAGATAAGCGGCGGTTCGAGAACATCCGTAGGCGGATATTGTGAGGAAGAGCGCCCTCATGATACCGAGCAGTTCGATGTGTCGGATAACAGAACCCTTGACGAAGTGGTGAACTGGCTGATGCGGGCGGGTTATATACCTTCCTTCTGCACCGCCTGCTACCGTGAAGGGCGGACCGGTGACCGTTTTATGGAACTGTGCAAATCCGGTCAGATACAGAATTGCTGCCATCCCAATGCGCTGATGACACTTAAGGAATTCCTGCTTGATTATGCGAGCGAAGACACAGTGCGCCTCGGAGATGAGGTGATAGAACGCGAGATCGGAAATATACCGAGCAGCAAAGTGCAGGATATAGTACGCGACAGACTTACCAGGATCGTTGAAGGTGACAGGGATTTTCGTTTCTGACAGAACGGATAAAGGTGATATTTATGGGACTAAATGATACTCCGTCTGCCGAGAGGATCCACATAGGATTCTTCGGCATGTGCAACAGCGGCAAGAGCAGCCTTATAAACCGGATAACAGGACAGCAGGTCTCACTTGTAAGCGATATCGGCGGTACTACGACAGATCCCGTAAAAAAGGCCATGGAGCTTCTGCCTCTCGGACCCGTACTCCTTATAGATACTCCCGGCTTTGACGATACCGGGATCCTTGGATCTCTCAGGGTAAGCCGCACACGCGAAGTACTGGATCTGTGTGATGCATCGGTGCTCGTTACCGAAAACGACAGTCTGAGCGCTGACGAAACAGATCTTCTCGATCTTATCAAAAAGCGCAATATTCCCTATTTTGTCGTAAGAAATAAGACAGATTTAAGCATACCGGATCAGGACGACGTAAAAAACACGGATATGCTTCGTGTCAGCGCATTGACCGGAGACGGGATCGGGGAACTTAAGGAAAAGATCGCTTCCGCACTTTCGGGAAGCGTCAAACAGATACACTATATCGCCGATCTTATAGATCCCGGAGATACCGTGGTCCTCGTTATCCCCATCGATACTTCCGCACCAAAAGGGCGCCTCATACTGCCGCAGCAGCTCGCCCTTCGGGATATTCTCGATGCGGATGCGATATCCGTTGTAACAGGTGTCGAACGGCTTAAGGAAACTCTTGAAAAATTAAAAGGGAAGCCCGCTCTCGTAATAACGGACTCCCAGGTATTTTCAAGTGTAATGAAACTGGTCCCGGAAGATATCCCCCTTACCTCATTCTCGATACTGATGGCCCGGTACAAGGGTTTTCTTGATACCGCACTCAGGGGTGCCATGGCGATAGATAACCTCAGGGATGGTGCTAAAGTCCTTATAAGCGAAGGATGTACCCATCACAGGCAGTGCGGGGATATCGGCACTGTCAAGCTCCCGGCCTGGCTTGGCAGGTACACAGGCAAAAAGCTTGACTTTTCTTATACCCAGGGACACGGTTTTCCCGATGACATTTCATCTTATGATCTTATAATACACTGTGGCGGCTGCATGTTAAATGATGCCGAGATGCATAACCGCATGGATAAAGCCGTAAACGCAAGGATACCATTCACCAACTATGGTATCGCCATAGCCCGGATGAATGGTATCCTTGACCGCTGCAGTGCTCCTCTTATACGGTGTACTGCGAAAGATCCGAATTGATCTCATCAGAATACTGATTAAGATTCTCGGATATATTCGTAATGTTCTCTGTCTCCGAACGCAGCCTTACGTTCTCCGACACTATCATATCGCTCAGTCCGAGGACTTCGTTTATGTTCGAAGCCTGCTCCTGAGTAGTTGCTGCATTGTTTGAAGCCACATCATTGATCCTCTCGATGCCGCTGGCTATCTCTATGATCCCTTCGGTTGCCTTGGCAACATCACCGTAGATCAGATTGAAGGATTCGTTCGCCCCTTCAACACCGCTCATACATGCTTCCATATCCTGTGCGCAGATATCTGCCTTCTTATTGATATCAACTATATTCTTGGTGATGTCATCTATCAGACGTCTTATTGTCTCCGTTGCATTTGACGACTGGTTGGCCAGTGTACCTACCTCGGTAGCAACAACGGCAAATCCCTTGCCCATCTCTCCTGCTCTTGCCGCCTCGATCGAAGCATTGAGCGACAGCAGGTTGGTCTGCTCGGATATCGCATTGATAGTCTCGGTTATTCCGGTGATCTCCTCCACAGACTTGGCCGTTGCCCTGATCAGAGTCGTGAGCTCTCCGATCGTATCATTAAGTGTGCTTACGTTCCTGGTCATGCTCTCCATTTCATCCTTGCCCTTGGCTGATGCTTCAAGTGTTTCATCGCAGAGAGACTTGACATTTTCGGCATTCTGAGCCAGCTGGCCGGACGTAGTCGCAAGTTCCGTTGCCGCATGTGCTATATCCTCGATCGATGCGTTCATATCGGAAAGTGTGGAGTTGAGCTTCTCTATCGATTCGCCCTGATTCTGATTGGCATCCGAAAGCGTATGCGAGATATCGAAACATTCTCCTGCGCGGCTGTTCATCTCACCCGAAATGCTCGACAGGCTGTTAAGTGTGGAACGCATCTTTTCTATATATTCGTTCAGGCTCTCCGAAAGAGTCGTGATCTCGTTGTTGCCTTCTGGAACAAGCGTAACCGTGAAATCACCCTTACTGATATCCGTAATGCGCTCCGTAACCGTGGTTACCGGATTTATAGCCTTGCTGATTATGTAGTATATCAGCCATGACAGGAGTGCCAGCAGTAAGATCGCGCTTGCGAATGTAATATACATAACCTTCAAAATGGCCTTGCTGAGCAGGCTTGAAGGAACGGCACTGACGATCGCCCATGAGGTGTCTTCTATGTCGGTTGCCGCAACCATCATACCACCGGCTGCTGTCTTTACCGTAACAACCTTGCTGCCGTCGCCGTCAACCGCCATGTTGAGGGAATCAAAAACAGGTGCGATCCCTGCCGCAACGGGGTCTGTCGTATCTGCGAGGGTCTGTCCCACACTGTCAGTCACGTTACTTATCAGTATATCCTTGGTTTCCTTGTTGATTATGTAGTATTTTGCATCGGGAGAGATCGATTCAAAACCATTGACCATCTCGGCAACTTTATCAAAATTGATATCACTGCTGAGTACCAGATTCTCCCTTACCATGATCGCACAGGCAAGACATGTTTTTCCTGTCGATGCATCCACATAAGGCTCTGAAGAATAGATCTCGCCCTTCTTCTCAAGAGCT
>JAFSZZ010000033.1 GCA_017458765.1 Lachnospiraceae bacterium
GGATATCCAAAGCGTATTACATATTGCGGACGTTTGGACAAGGATTCGGAAGGGCTCCTTATCATGACTAATGACGGTGATCTTATAGATGCGATGATGAGATCCCGCAACGGACATGAGAAGGAGTATATTGTTACGGTAAATAAAACGGTAACAGATGCTTTTTTATATCAGTTCTCAAAGGGCGTATATCTGGAAGAACTGGGCGTCACCACGAGGAAATGCAAGGTGAGCAGGATCTCGGATGATACTTTTACGGTGATACTTACACAGGGACTTAACAGGCAGATAAGACGTATGTGTGAAGCCTTCGGTTACAGGGTCAGAAAACTTGAAAGAACACGCGTTATGAATATAAGGCTCGGTGATCTTGAGACCGGAAAATACAGGGAACTTACAAAAGATGAGACAAGTGAACTCATAAGGCAGTGCAGGCAGGGGGATAAGGATCATGAATAAGATAGACAGGATGAAGGAACTCATAGAGATCTTAAACGAGGCATCTAAGGCTTACTATGCCGAGGACCGTGAGATAATGAGCAATTTCGAATATGACAGGCTCTATGATGAACTTGTATCCCTTGAACAGGACTCGGGGACGGTTCTTTCGTCTTCCCCAACTATCAATATCGGATATGAAGCAGTAGACGAACTCCCTAAGGAACGCCATGAAAGCCCGATGCTAAGCCTTGATAAGACAAAGGACAGAGAAGCGCTGCGTGATTGGCTCAAGGATAAGGAAGGCCTCTTGTCGTGGAAGCTTGACGGTCTTACCATTGTTCTTACTTACAATGAAGGAGTACTTGTAAAGGCGGTTACGCGAGGGAACGGTGAGGTAGGTGAAGTGATCACGGGAAATGCAAGGACCTTCATAAATCTTCCGCATGTGATCCCGTACAAGGGCGAACTGATACTGCGCGGCGAAGCAGTGATCAGCTATCCTGATTTTGAGAAGATAAACGAACAGATAGATGATGTTGATGCAAAATACAAGAACCCGAGGAACTTATGCTCCGGCTCGGTACGTCAGCTCAATAATGAGATAACTGCGAAGAGGAATGTCAGGCTCTATGCATTCACATTAGTCAGGGCGGACGGTGTTGATTTTAAAAATTCTCGAAAAAAGCAGATGGAATTTTTAAAGGAACAGGGCTTTGAAACCGTGGAATACCATCTTGTGAACGCATCCGACATACTTAACAGGATCCAGTATTTTGCTGATTCCGTGGCTGATAATGAGATACCGTCCGATGGTCTGGTACTTACTTATGATGATATCGAATACGGAAGATCTCTCGGAAGAACGGCAAAATTCCCCAGGGATGCGATAGCGTTTAAATGGCAGGATGAAGTACGGGAGACAAAACTCCTTGAGATAGAGTGGAGTCCCAGCAGGACAGGACTTATAAATCCCGTAGCTGTATTTGAGCCGGTCGAGCTTGAAGGTACCACGGTACAGAGGGCGAGCGTGCATAATGTCAGTATCGTTAGGGAGCTTAAGCTTGGTATAGGTGATACGATAACCGTATATAAGGCAAATATGATAATCCCTCAGATCGCAGATAATCTTACGGGAAGCGGCAGTGTCGTGATACCGGAGAAATGCCCGGCATGCGGCGGAAACACACAGATACGCAAGATAAACGATACGGAAGCGCTGTATTGCCTGAATCCTGATTGCCCGGCCAAGAAGATAAAGCTGTTTACATTGTTTGTAAGCCGTGATGCCATGAATATAGACGGGTTATCGGAATCAACGCTTGAGAAGTTCATAGGAGAAGGTTACATACATGAATTCGCGGATATCTTCAGGCTGTCAAGGCATAAAGACGAGTTATGTAAACTTGAAGGCTTTGGTGAGAAATCATATAATAATCTGATAGCTGCGATAGATACTGCAAGGACAGTTCAGCTGCCAAAGCTTATTTACAGCCTCGGGATCTTAAATGTCGGGTTGTCGAATGCTAAGATCATATGCCGAGAGTTTGGTTATGATATTGATAAGTTAAGGAAGGCAGATGTTGAGGAACTGAGCGCAATAGACGGCGTGGGAGATGTCATAGCGGGAAGTTTTGCGGATTACTTTAAGGATGAGAAGCATAACCGCGAACTTGATGAACTCCTAAAAGAACTTAAGATAGAGATACCTAAGCTTGATTCATCAAATGAAGCCATAAACAGTAAGACCTTTGTGATAACGGGGTCTTTAGAACATTTTGAGAACAGGAATGCACTCAAGGAACTTATCGAGAGCAAGGGTGGCAAGGTCAGCGGTTCAGTTAGCGCCAAGACGGATTTTCTTATAAACAATGACATCAATTCGGGTTCGTCGAAAAATAAAAAAGCCAAGGAATTGGGTGTTAAGATAATAACAGAAGATGATTTTATCAAAATGACAGAATAGAGACAGAAGGAGAAAATATCATGCCGATCAAGGTAAAGAGCGATCTTCCGGCTCAGAGGATCTTGGAAGATGAGAATATTTTCGTTATGGATGAGAACAGGGCTATGCATCAGGACATACGTCCGCTTAAGATGCTTATCCTTAATCTCATGCCTAATAAAGAGGTCACGGAGACACAGCTTCTGCGCAAGCTTTCCAATTCACCGCTCCAGGTGGATATCGAGCTTCTGCAGACGGCTTCGTATACGCCGACTCACGTAGATACGCATCACCTGGATTCGTTCTATATCACCTTTGATCAGATAAAGGATGAGAAGTTCGACGGGCTTATAATAACAGGAGCCCCGCTTGCATATGTTAAGTATGAGGATGTTGCGTATTGGGATGAATTATGCAGGATAATGGACTGGGCAGAAAGACATGTGCATTGCACATACTATCTGTGCTGGGGTGCTTTTGCCGGCCTGTATCATCACTACGGGATAATGCATGAATACTATGAAGAGAAGCTGTCGGGAATATATGCGCATAAGGCGCTTAAACCGAATGCTCCGTTATTCAGGGGATTTGATGATATCTTCTATGCGCCGCATTCAAGGGAGATCTATGTAAAACGGGAAGATATCGAGAAGGTACCGGAACTTGAGCTTATGGCTTATTCCGACAGGGCGGGAGTTACCATAGTAAAGACTGAAGATTCACGCAAGTTCTTTGTGCTGTGCCATCTTGAATACGACGGAAATACGCTTAAGAATGAGTTTTTCAGGGATCTTAACAAGGGGCTGGATCCCAAGATCCCGGAGAATTATTTCCCGAATGATGATCCCGATAATGAGCCGATAGTCAACTGGCGTTCAACCGGTCAGCTCCTGTACACAAACTGGCTTAATTATTACGTTTATCAGTCCACCCCGTACGACCTTAACAGGATACGGGAGGAATAGAATATCTACAGGGTTCATTTGGATATAGTTCTTTATTTTATTTTTTATTAGTGATAAAATATAACAGACTTGGTCTATGATTTTTACCACAAGGAGGGTCTACAGTGAGTCTTGTCAGAACAAATGATAATTGTATCGGATGTAATAAATGTATCAAAGCATGCAGCAGTATGGGCGCGAATGTCGCTGCTGAAAGAGGCAGAGGAAATGTGATAGATGTTGATCCCGTCAAGTGTATAGCATGCGGAGCCTGCCTTGATGTATGCGAGCATAATGCAAGGGAATATGTGGATGACGTTGATAAGTTTTTTGAGGATCTTAAGAAGGGGGAGAAGATATCAGTGCTTATCGCTCCCGCATTTCTGGCGAATTATCCCAATGAATACGAGAAGATACTCGGAATGCTTAAGAAGCTTGGTGTAAACCGCTTTATAAGCGTTTCTTTCGGAGCCGATATTACAACATGGGGCTATATCAAATATATCACTGAGAACAATTACTACGGCAGTATTTCACAGCCCTGTCCGGCAGTCGTCGGATATATTGAGCGTTTCACACCGGAGCTTATTCCGAAACTCATGCCGGTACAGTCGCCCATGATGTGCGCGGCTATATATGTCAACAAGTATATGAAGGTCACTGACAAGCTGGCATTTATCAGTCCCTGCATCGCCAAGAAGAATGAGATAGACGACCCCAATAATAAGGGTTATGTATCATATAACCTTACATTCAAGCATCTGGTACAGTACCTTAAGGATAATCCCGTGAACGGAGCAACGCCATATAAGGATGAGATAGAGTATGGTCTCGGATCGATATATCCGATGCCGGGCGGACTTAAGGAGAATGTTTACTGGCTTCTCGGAGAGGATGCTCTTGTTCGCCAGATGGAAGGTGAACATCATATGTATCAGTATCTTACGCGGAACAGGGAATTGGTTAAGACGGGCAAGACACCGTATCTGTTTGTGGATGCATTAAACTGCACGAACGGCTGTCTGTACGGACCCGGTACTGACGTGCGCGCAGGTATGAAGGAAGAAGTGTTCATGGCGATCCAGCGCATTAAGAGAGACAGTAAGAACAATTCCAGGAAATCCGCATGGGGCAGGGAGCTTACTCCCGCGAAGAGGCTTGCGGCTCTTAATAAGCAGTTTGCCAACCTTAATCTTAATGATTTCGTAAGAAAATATACGGACAGGAGTAAGGAATGTGCATATAAGATCCCGAATGACAGGGAGCTTGAAGAGATATACACAAGGCTAAAGAAGGATACCAAGGAGAAGCGCAGTATCGACTGCGGATGCTGCGGCTATAATTCCTGTTACGATATGGCCGTGGCCATATTTAACGGCTTCAATCATCATCACAACTGCGTTCACTATATCAAGGACAGGGCATATGAGGAGAAGGATAAGGCAACAATGCTCGCTGATGAAGTAAACAGGACGCAGGAAGAAATGAAGGAGAAGAAGAAGTCGCTTGCCGATGAGATCAGCCAGAATTTTGATACACTTACGGCATCCATAACGCAGATAGAGGAAACAAGTGCTGATAATGCTTTCCAGACAGCCGGTATTTCGGATGAGATGAAGGAGGTTGAGAAATTTGCGGCGCAATTAAAGGAAGTACTCAATACCATCGAGGAATATCTGGGTAAGCTTGAATCGAACAATACAGATGTCATTGCGATATCTTCACAGACGAATCTCCTAGCGCTTAATGCATCGATAGAGGCAGCAAGGGCAGGTGAAGCCGGAAGGGGATTTGCGGTAGTTGCTGAGGAGATCAAGAAGCTTGCCGAGGATTCGAAGACAACGGCAGATGACAGTAACAAGAACAATATGGATATCAAGGAGACTGTCGACAAGCTGATCGAAGAATCGGGACAGCTTAATGAGATAGTCGAGAGAGTTAACGGACGTGCGATGAACCTCGTAGCATCAGCAGAGGAGGCTACAGCATCGATTAGTCTTGTAAAAGATGTGACCGGGCAGGTAGAGCAATCCTTGAAGCAGATACTTGAGGATTGATCCTGATATAATACAGGAGTGTATGAGAATGGGAGAGGCATTATTCAATAACAGCAGTATTATCGAGTGGCTGCAGTATTTCAGTGAACATACGGATGTGGATCTTGAGCACGTCAAGATACTTGATATAACGAAGAAGAATAAGAATCTGATACCTGCGTGTGAGGTACACAGGTGTGTGCTGGTATTTACGGAAGCAGGGCATATGGACATATTTTACCGTATGTATAATGCAGGTCTCGGCGAGTGTACCGTTATCTATAACGAAGGTTCGGATCCTACGGGACCGATAAAACAGAATCTGGTCTCCGAGATGATCGACCGTGGGATAAATGCATCCGCAGGCATGCTGGTACTTAATCCCAAGGCCCGTTCCACATACAAGTTCGGTATAGACAACAGTACTTTGGCCAAGGGAACCGTAAAGTATGTCGGTGAGGAGATACGTTCGGTCATCCTGTCTAAGATGCATATAGAAGAAGGCAAGAATATATGTGTCATCTCAGGAGAGTCGATAGTGGTAGAGTCTGCGATACTTGACGGTGAAGGTTCGATAATCGCGGTTGAGTATAACGGAAACGACCGTAAGGCTCTTGAAGAGAATATGGAACAGTTCGGTATCAATAATGTGACGATCATAGATCATGTGGATGAAGAAACGATGAAGGGACTTCCGGTGCCGGATGTTACGATGCTTGTGGCGTCTGCGAGCATGGAGAGGGAAATAGATACCATGCTCAAATTGAATCCCGAAATGGAATTCGTTATATATACGCTTGATTTTAAGCTTGCGGCATCCATGATCGACTACTGCAAAAAGTTCTGTATTTCGGATCCTGATATCATACAGATATCGGTTTCGAAGGTCAACAGCAGGCACAATTATGAGCAGCAGCCTGCTCCGTGGATCATTTCATGCAAGGCGGGAGCCTGATAGTGAAAAAGATCAGATATTTCATATATTTACATATAATACTTGCTCTTTTTTCGGTATCTGCCATTCTTTCGAAAATGGCAGCCGGAGAGAAAGCACCTAAGTTGGATCTTAGTGGAGGCGTGTCCGGTTTTCTTAACATGGATACGTCTTCATTTAAATGGATGATGTATTATGCCGGGATCCTTTTCATAATGTTTGTATATGCGATCGCATGGCAGCAGATAATAAAACGTATGCCTATAGTGACTGCTTATGCAAACAAGGCGGTTCTTGTGATCTGGGGGATAATATGGGGGCTTGTCTTCTTCGGTGAGAAGATAACGGCGCCCAAGATCATTGGCGCGCTGATAATAATAGCGGGAGTATGGCTTGTTGTGACAGGAGATGAATACAGGGATGAGGAGGAGAATGAGCCATGAGTATCAGCCATGTATTTATCTATATATTCTCGGTGTTTATATCATCGGTATCGCAGATCCTTTTGAAAACAAGCGCTAACAAGAAATACGAGAGCAGGATACGGGAGTATCTTAATCCGAGAGTCATAATTGCTTACGGAATATTCTTTATCGCGACTTTTGTTACGATCATCGCATATAAGGGGATACCTCTTTCGCTCGGTCCGATACTTGAGACTACGGGATATCTGTGGGTGTCACTGCTCGGATATTTTATCCTTAAGGAGAAGATAAGCAGAAGAAAGATAATAGGACTGATAGTTGTAGTTGCGGGAATAGTTGTTTCGTGCATGTAGAGCAGATGAAAGGATTTAAAATGGACTGTATCAGGATAAGAAATCTTGAAGTATTCGGACATCACGGAGTGTACCGTGAGGAAAATAAACTGGGACAGAAGTTCATAGTATGCGCCGATCTGTACATGGATACCAGAACGGCCGGACTGAGCGATGATATCGAACAATCCGTGAACTACGGTGAAGTGTGCAAACTGATCAATAAGCACATGAGAGAGAAGACGTTCTATCTTATTGAGGCGGCGGCAGAGGATCTTGCGAAGGCAATACTCCTTAAGTTTGACAGGATTGAGAGAGTAGAGCTTGAAGTGAAGAAACCGTGGGCTCCCATCGGGCTTCCCATCGAAGAAGTATCGGTAAAGATAGATCGGAAGTGGCACGATGCCTATATAGGTCTCGGATCAAATATGGGAGATAAGTGGGA
>JAFSZZ010000034.1 GCA_017458765.1 Lachnospiraceae bacterium
AGGCGGTGATGAATTCGTTGCCGTGCTGGACGGCGGTGATTATGATAACCGCGATGAGCTCATGCGGGAAATAAGATCACGTATGAACCCGTATTCGGACAAAATGCCGCTCCCGCTCGATTATATTTCCATCGCATGCGGAATGGCCGTGTTCGATCCCGAAAATGACAGGACCGTTCAGGACATCGTAAAAAGGGCAGATGAAGAAATGTATAAAAACAAAGCGGAAATAAAGGCCGGGAAATAATACCCGGCCTTTTCTGATATCACTTTGGATCATATATCAGTCAAGCGCTTCCTTGACCGGAACCTCGACCTTCTTGTCAAAGCACGTGAACATCTCATCGATCTTATCCTTGTCTTCCTTAGGGGTTATCTTGCTGACAAGGGGAACGACTATGAGTCCGCCCACCATGGCTACAACACCCGAATTGATCGAAGACTTAAAAATATATCCGAGCACGGGGCCCCATGAACTTACGTCAATCCCGCCAAGCGTAACCACAAGCTGCACAATGGCTATGCCGCAGCCCCAGATATAACATGCTCCCACTGATGCCTTGGTAGCTCCCTTCCAGTACAGACCGTAAAGGAACGGTGCAAGGAAGGCTCCCGCAAGTGCACCCCATGAGACACCCATCATCTGAGCTATAAAGGTAATGCCAGGGAAGGCATCCTTTACGATCGCGATCACCGCCGAAACAAGGATGAAGAAGACGATGAATATACGCATAATGAATACCTGTTTCTTCTCATCCATTCCCTTCTTCGATGCGGGCTTTATAACATCCAGAGTGAAGGTGGAGCTTGAAGTAAGAACAAGTGATGACAGTGTTGACATAGATGCCGAAAGCACCAGAACGATGACTATCGCGATTATAATCGACGGAAGCGTTGAAAGCATCGCAGGCACTATCGTATCAAACAGAGGCTTGCCGTTGGCTTCGTTATATCTGATCTGATCCGCATAGAGACGGCCGAATCCGCCGAGGAAGTAACATCCGCCTGCAACTATGATGGCAAAAAGAGTGGATATTATCGTTCCCTTATGTATATCCTTCTCACTCTTTATGGCATAGAACTTTCCTACCATCTGCGGAAGTCCCCATGTTCCGAGGGATGTAAGTATCACAACAAATATAAGCGCCAGCGGATCGGGGCCTAAGAATGATGTATATGCTCCTCCTGCCCAACCCTCACACTCTACCGCGGAGAGTTCCTGAGTGGCCGCGAGCAGTCCGCCATGGCTGTTTAGCACTGCAAGTATGACTACGGTGATACCTATGAGCATGATGATACCCTGAATAAAATCATTTATCGCAGTAGCCATGTATCCGCCGAAGATGACATATATACCGGTAAGTACCGCCATGATCGCGATGACAGTCCAGTAAGGCATGTCAAACACAAGGCCGAACAGACTCGACAGACCGTTATATAATGAAGCAGTATAAGGAATGAGGAAAATAAATACGATAACCGAAGATATTATCTTAAGGTTTTTTGAAAAAAACCTCTTCTCAAAGTATTCGGGCATCGTCTTGGCATCAAGCGACTGTGTCATGATCCTGGTCCTTCTGCCGAGGATCTTCCACGCGAGCATGGATCCGACAAGAGCGTTTCCTATACCTGCCCATGTGGCCGACATACCGTAGAGCCATCCAAACTGTCCGGCATATCCCACGAAGATAACCGCCGAAAAATATGATGTACCGAATGCAAAAGCCGTGAGCCACGGGCCTACGCTTCTTCCTCCAAGAACGAACCCGTTAACGTCTGTTGCGCTTCTTCTTGTGTAAATGCCGACACCTATCATAACCGCAAAAAAGATTATCAACAGGACCGAACTTAATACTACTGTCATTTCATCTCCTCCTTAATATGCAAATGCTGCTTTAAAGCGTAACGGTTTAAAGCGCTAAAGTGTATTATAAATAAAGACAAGTGCTGTGTCAATATATTGTGTCCATTTTTTATAATTGTTCATTATGTGGTATAAATTTCGTCAATTTGGGTATTTTTAATGTTTTTTTCAGAATTTATAAAGATTTTGTGTTACTTTCCGCAAAAATGTGATATACTATATGATACCCACAAAAATTATGTGGTAAGCAAACCATAAATAAAAGGTTTATGATACAGCAGAAAAATTCATACAGGAGGAAAAGATATGAAGAACAAAATGATAAGCGCCGGTCTGCTTGCTATATCAGCATGTCTGTTGTTCACAACTCCGGCTAAGGCAGATGCATATACAGCATATCAGCTGATGCTCCTTTCTGCTGCGGCAACACCGCCGGAATACAAGACAGCTCTTGCCAATCAGGCTAACATGGCAGCCTCGGCAGCCAACCAGAATGCGATAAAAACGCAGAATCAGGCGGATCAGGCAATGCTGCTTGCGATAGCCGCAAGTCAGGATGCTTATGCCAAACAGGCTCAGGCCAATCTCGCAGCGATCAATGCCGCCGCTGCAAATCAGGCTGCAGCAAATACGATACTCTTAAACAATCCCGTTTTGCTGGCAGCAGCATTAAAGCCCGCCAAGCCGGTCGATCCCAAGGTACGCAACCTCGAACTGCTGCACAATATAAACACGATCGATCAGGCCCGTATAGCAGCAACCAATGCAAGGGCTGCCGCAAATACCACGCTGGCCCGCCTTAACGACGTAAATGCATTGCTGAACGCAACAAAGATCGAAGTAAAAACCAATCCCGGACTCACGCAGAGGCTTAACGAGCTCACGGCAATGTCGAATGCACTGCAGTCACAGTTCGATCAGCAAAACTATGATGCAAATGTTAAGGAAGATACCTTTAAGAGACTCCAGTCCTCGCTTCCCACAGCCGGTTACAATCCATGTATGTGGGAATGCTACTACTAAGATAAAAAGAAGTTATATTATTGTTTTTACGACGCTCACTTCACCCGAGGTGAGCGTTTCCTTTTGCCCGTCTTCATATTCAACCATAAGGCCACACTCATCATCTATACCGATGACTTTTGCCTGTGCCGGCCTTTTATCATCCGGAACAAATGAATTTATCGTTATTCTGCATCCAATAAGGTTTGATTTTTTTCTGTATACCGCAAGGCATTTGTCAGGTGTGTAAAGGTACCTGAACAGCTGCTTTATGACCTCTGCCGCAAGTCTGTTTCTAAGTCCCTTTTTAACACTTTCGCCCGCGCTTATCAGATATCCGGCTTTTTTCTGTATATCCTGCGGGAAACCGTCCCCGGGCTCATATACATTTATCCCGATACCTATAACCATATATGCCGCTTCTTTATCATCCGGAGAAAGAAATGCTTCGGTAAGTATCCCGCAGACCTTCTTTTCATCAATATATATATCATTGACCCATTTGATCAATGCTCTTTCTTCCCCGAAAAATACGGTTTCATCAACAGCACGCGCTACGGCGACTGCCGCTGCGGCGGTCACCTTTACCGTCTTTATGAGCCCGGATGCATCAGGGATGGCAAGGCTCATATACAGCCCGGATCCCGCAGGCGAAAAGAAATCGCGCCCCCTTCTTCCCCGTCCCTTTTTCTGCATATTCGCGATAACAAGAACAGGGATATCGGAAGTTTCCGATAATCTCCTTGCATCCTCGTTTGTCGAGCCTGTCTCCTCTTTATAATACACACGAACAGAAAGGCCTGCGTTCCGCAGACCTTCCTCTATATCCTTTACATTTATCGCATCGGTGTATCCGATGTCTTCATATTCTGTTTCCATAAATGCCGTATACCTCAGTGATTATTGCGCAGCCACTGAACCCTGTTCCAATCCTCTGTATATTCATAGGATTTTCCCATATTTACCGCATACTGTACGGCCAGATCATAGGTGTTCGCTCTTGCGAGCACATCTCCCGTCCTGTCGTCCAGTACTTCAAACGGATTATTGGGATCGCTCCCTATTATATTTTTTGCATTGAAGATAAGCCCTCCACCAACATTGTCCAGCTCCTCATCCCGGATTTTATTCTTCTCAATATCTTTCATTACTGTCACTCCTTTCGATCACAGCCTGTCATTCTTTATTTATTGTGAACGAACTTTTTTTTCGTTTACTGCAATAACAAAACCATGCTCTATTGTTATCTGTATATTTATACGTTTAATAAAACATAATGGCAACGGTTTCTTATTATTCTACAAAAAAAGCGCACCTTTCGTGCACCTTGAAAACAAAACCGGGTTCGAACTCATATACTTAAGTGAGACATGGGGGATTCGAACCCCCGACAACCTGATTAAAAGTCAGGTGCTCTACCGACTGAGCTAATGTCCCATATAAACCAGCCCTCCGACTGAAGGACTTTTTTTATGCCGGTCATAAGGAATCCCCCACTTCGCTTCGCTGCGTGGTCCGCCCTTATGACAAATACAGGGCTAACTGGATTCGAACCAGCGAATGCAGGGATCAAAACCCTGTGCCTTACCGCTTGGCGATAGCCCTAAATAAAAAACGGGTGGGTAGAGGGACTCGAACCCTCGGCCTCCAGAGCCACAATCTGGCGCGCTAACCAACTGCGCCATACCCACCACATTTCTGCCCCCGAGTCGCAGACTCGAGGGAGCCCGCCGGCTTTGAGGCATCAGAGAAATCCGCGAGGATTTCTTCCTCTCTCTGCCCCCGAGTCGCAGACTCGAGGGAACCCGCCCCCTAAAGGGCTATCACAATACCTTGGGGACAGTAACGTGCTCGAAGGGATTCGAACCCCCGACCCACGGCTTAGAAGGCCGTTGCTCTATCCAGCTGAGCTACGAACACACTTATGCGCCATTCTTGTCGCACTATACTAATATAATAGACAAAGTTTGGTATGTCAACCGAATTTTTACTTAAGCTTACCTTTTGCCTGATACACACCGGGATTTCTTCCAATATACACAAAGAGAAACAGCACTCCAGCGATCGAGAGGATGATCCCGGCAATAAGTCCTGAAGGCACATACTGCATATCGATCTCATGTAACCCTTCACCTGTCTGTACCGCAAGCAGGTTTCCGAGCAGCTTAACAGGCTTCGCTTTTTCTCCGTCAAGTGTTATCCGCCATGCTTCTTCATACGGCAGCGTGAACATAATATATCCCGTACCGGAGCATAGAACCTGCCCCCTGAGATGTGAGCTTGTGATGACTTTAACCCCTCCGGTTTCCGCATCCTTATCCCGGTCATTCCCCGGACACGCCGCATGATAAAATCTCCTGATCGCTTCCGTATCTTCATGGTAAAAACAGGCTTCGGTAACCTCAATATCATCCTGTGTCGGCTTAAGTACTATATCCACGTTATCGCCCGTCTTAAATATCCCCGCACAGAGTACGCTCCAGTTGGTCTCCGTGAAATACGGCTCCCTGTATTCACCGTTCACATAGATCTCCGCTCCC
This sequence comes from Lachnospiraceae bacterium, assembly GCA_017458765.1. GTDB lineage: Bacteria > Bacillota > Clostridia > Lachnospirales > Lachnospiraceae > UBA2868. Next base: position 5,407 of record JAFSZZ010000034.1, read on the forward strand.
TGCATATGCGGAGCATCGAAGTAGTAATAAAGCGGACCGTCCCGATCGATCCTTATCTCATAATGCCTTTCATTTCCGTCCCTGATGTTAAGCTCGTGACCGGCCTCAATATAGATATCGTCCGCTCCGTAAGCTCTTGCGATGCTGTTCTGCATTTCAAAGGTATTACCCTTCTCAACATCAATCCCGGCAAGCTCGCCCGGGGCATAGGATGCGATATCAAGCGCATACGGATTTTTGTACGCAAAATATTTTCCGATAGCCTCGTGTGAACCTTCCATATACTCATACGGTTTATGCACCTGATCGAAACGCGATATGTAATACTTTATCCCCAGGAAGCAGTCGGCAAAGGTCGTTGAGCCAAGATTATAAAAGGCATAGAGCCCCGTATCCCTGAATCCGAACCTTGAAAGGAAATGCCTTACCGATTCCTTCTCGCACGAACTTGAATGCGTGATCCCCATGTAATCAAACATCATCGTGTCATTGGGAGTTCTGTAGAAATCCTTCTCCATGCGGTAAAACGAACCGTCTGCCGACTTTATATGATCCGCTGCAGCACTTATCTCATCGTATTCTTCATAAAACCTGCCAAGATCCTCCCCTTCACCGTTAAGCGAAACAAATGCGACCCTTGAATTATATGTAAGATCGGCAAAAAGTAAGAGGAACAATACGGGGATCATCACCCTGCGGATTTTTTCCCTCTTTCCCGCAAGCAGGATAACGGTAATATTTGCCGAAACCAGACAGATATTGACTATCATCCTCTGTGTATCAAAATAGTTATTGCGTGTAACGATAAGACAGCCAAAATAAAGCGGGATCACTATACACTGCGGCCACGGATTGATGCTTCCGGATAATTCATGATCCCGGAACCACTCATATCCTGCCATGATCACCACTATACTGAGGAAATAGGAGTATCTCCACGGGAATCCCACGGGATTGTTAAATCCGTGCCATATATTATCGATCGGGTTTATGTACATGCTCACTGACAGGGCCGCGATCAGAAATGCATATGACAGTTTTTCCTTTAGCTTTAAATCCTTACCTGACCGGAAAAAATAGCACAGTGCACAGATCAGTACAAATACCGAACAGTATATAAAAGGCATCCTGTCATTCCTTGACATACCGCTAAAGAACCCTCCGGGAAGATCTATAAGACGGAACTTCCTGTGGATGCTCCAGTCAGCCATAGCCGTGTTTTTTTCACCTTCGAGCGAAAGCACCGTGGGTATGAGAGAGAATGCGGAAATAAGGACTCCCGAAACTGATGAAACGGCAACCGGAACGAACCCTTTAATAAGTGATCTGTCATTTATCAGATGGAAAACAAAGTAGAGAATAAGGAAGACCGCCAGCATGAAGCCCATATAATAATTCATGAAAATGTATAACGCCAGAAGCAGTGAATAAGCGGCTATGTAACGCCTTCTCCTATCCAGCATTATCCTGTCGAACATAAGAAGTATGAGGGGAAGGATGATAAGATTGGAAAAATAGATCATAAGCGGCTGGTAGCCGAATACGAAACCATTCATGGCATATGCCGTGGAAAACAGCACCGTGGAGATCGCGGCAGGTTCATTTTCCCCATGATGAAACCTCGGTGTTTTGTTAAGATAGACACAGAACGTAAGCCCGCACAATGCTGTCTGAACGGAGAACAAAACACTTGTGCCTGTCGCGATATATTTCCCCGGAAACAAAAATAGCAGAAAGAGAAGCGGATCATTAATATAATAAGCCGCCAGCCCTGGCATATCACCTCCAAGATTCTTCTCCAATGTGTAAAGGGCATCATTTTTCGTGGTAAAAACCGATCTGAAATAAGAAAAGAAATCAATGAACTGCCTGTCCAGATCCCCCGTCATGATGACTTTGCTGCCGGCAGGTGCAATATCCGATATAAGGAAAAATACCCATGTCAATAAAAACGGAAACAGAAAAGATAAGATATATACAGTTAAATGCCGTTTCTTAACATCCATCCCAGACCAAGATCGTTAGATTATTGTTACAAAAATCGGGGTGACAGGATTCGAACCTGCGACCCCCTGCTCCCAAAGCAGGTGCTCTAGCCAAGCTGAGCCACACCCCGTAAACATCGGTTATTTTACAATACACACCTGTAAATGTCAATGTTACAGATATTTTATCTCATACTCCGGCTCGCACCCTTCTTCAACCGTCATAACGATATATGTCGGTTCCCCTCCGGGCTGTCTGGGCAGCGATATCGATCCGGGATTGACTATAGTCACTCCGTTATCCGATCGTACGAGCGGCACATGGATATGCCCGAACATTACTATGTCGGCGTCATTGTCCATACCGAAATAAAACATCGCATCCTGATTTCTGTATATGTTGAAATGATGCCCGTGTGTCAGTATGACCTTACGACCCGCTATCTCAAAACGTTCCGTCTCGGGGAGCCTTAAATTGTAATCGTTGTTACCCCTTACAACATATACCGGGCAGTCAAAATACTCCTTAAGCTCCGTCGGCGTATGTTCGATGTCTCCGCAGTGGATGAACATATCCACGGGTTCCTCTTCGTGTATGACATCCCACATATTCCCGTCAAAGCCGTGCGTATCACTCACTATAAGGATCTTCATTATTTACGTTTCTCCTTTATAGTATTCTCAAGGATCTTACCGGCCATCATCCTCAGCGCCTTTCCCCGGTGGCTTATCTCATTCTTCTTCTCGGGAGGAAGCTGTGCGGAATAGCATCCGTATTCCGGCAGATAAAAGATGGGATCATAACCGAAACCGTTAAGCCCCGTTTCCTCATATCCTATCCGTCCTTCCATGGTTGCCTGCACAGTCACCGTTTCTCCGTCGGGATATGCGGCGGCTATTGCACAAACGAACCTTGCCGTTCTCTTTTCATCGGGAACATCCGTAAGACGTTCGAGTATGTTCCTGTTCTTTATCTTATACGGAGTGTTCACACCGCAGTACCTGGCAGAATAGATACCGGGCTCCTTATTTAGAAAATCAACCTCAAGTCCGGAATCATCCGCAAGTGTCAGCTTACCGGTCGCCTTCATTATTGCCTCTGCCTTTATAACGGCATTTTCCCTGAAAGTTGTACCGTCCTCGATAACCTCTATGTCTATGCCGGCATCCTTAAGAGATATCACCTCAATATCCGTACCCTCAAGTATGGCACGGATCTCGCCGAGCTTCCCTTCATTTGTGGTCGCAAACAGGATCTGTTTCTTCTCCATCTTATTATCCTCATATCTGTTCTACATATTTATATCTTCTGCCCATCGCATTTTTACATACGTTTTATCCGGCCGTATCACGGCGTGGCTTCGGCGGTTTCGGTCCCATGAACTGGTAATAATACGTCTTCATCATTCCGTTATATATCTTACGGTTCTTATCAGCCTTTCGTCCCATGAGCTTCTCAACACCGTCATATGCCGTGATCACATACGCGGACCATGAATCGAGTGCCTTGAAGCCATCCGCGAACTGACCGTAAAGCATCTCCATCTCAGCCTTATCACCAATCCTCTCTCCATAAGGCGGATTGGTGATCAGGAAACCGTACTTCCCCGGATGATGAAGTTCGGATACCGGACGTCTCTGAAAATGTATCTTATCGGCCACTCCCGCAAGCTTTGCATTCTCTCTTGCTGCCGCTATGATATCGGGATCTATATCATAACCCTGTATATCCGTCGATACCGACAGATCTTCCATATCACGTGCTTCTTCGACAGCTTCTTTCCAAAGCTTTCCATCTATAATATTACTCCAGTCCATAGCTGTAAAGTCCCTGCCGGCACCCGGAGCCATATTACATGCGATCATGGCTGCCTCGATCGGTATCGTGCCGCAGCCGCAGAACGGATCCACAAGCGGCCTGTCCTTTTTCCACGGAGTGAGCATTATCATTGCCGCCGCAAGATTCTCCGCTACCGGAGCCTTGCTGACAAGCTTACGGTACCCACGCTTATGCAGGGATACTCCGGTAGTATCAAGCCCGAGTGTAACGATATCCTTCATTATGGATACTCTTAAGGGATATGATGCTCCGCTCTCATCAAACCATTCCCTGCCGTAAGTCTGCTTAAGCCTATCAACCATCGCCTTCTTTATTATGGACTGGATATCGGACGGGCTGAACAGCCTGCTCCTTATGCCTGCTGCCTTTGCAACCCAGAATTTTCCGTCCTCGGGAATATGATCCTCCCATGGGATAGCCTTTGTACCCTCAAACAGTTCATCAAATGAAGTTGCCTTAAATGATCCTGCCTTTATGAGCACTCTTTCGGCAGTGCGAAGGAAAACATTCGCACGCGCCACCGCCTCTTCATCTCCTTCAAAAATAACCTTCCCGTCCGTCACTTCGGTAACATCATATCCGAGGTCATAGATCTCTCTTTTCAGTACAGCCTCCATACCGAAATGGCAGGGGCAGATAAGTTCAAATTTCTTCATATTTCACCTTATGTAAACTGCATTTTTACAGGATTCCACAACATTTTGTGTTTTGAAAAAAAGTTACTACTATTTTCAAAATTCACTTGTCATTTTTGTAAATATGTACTATAATCTTTCTTGTAAGCGGGAATCAACCCTTCAAAGGATTCTCGATTACGACCCCTTATTAATTATTTATACTCCCCTCATCGTAGCCCGTTGGTTCCCCCTTCGGGCTACTTTACTTTTGTCCCCGATTTTATATCGGGGAAGCCCGCCGGCTTTGAGGCATCAGTGACGCGTAATATTATTATAAACTCACAGCCTCGCCACGCCGCTCTTCCTTGCCGCCTCGGCAACAGCACCTGCAACAGCATCCTTAACCTTTGTGTTGAAGCTGTCGGGAATTATATATTCGGGCTTTAATTCTTCTTCTGTTATTATCCCGGCTATCGCATAGGCTGCGGCAAGCTTCATATCGTCATTTATATCCCTGGCGCGTACGTCCAGAGTTCCGCGGAAGATCCCCGGGAATGCAAGCACATTATTTATCTGATTGGGATAATCCGAACGTCCGGTACCCATGACCGCAACACCGGCCTTCTTAGCCTCATCCGGGAGTATTTCCGGAACGGGATTTGCCATTGCAAAGACGATGGGATCCTTTGCCATGGTTGCTACCATATCCGCAGTGAGCACTCCCGGTGCGGACACTCCGATGAACACATCCGCTCCCTTTATGACATCCGCAAGCTGACCCTTTTTCTTCTCAAGATTTGATATCTTAGCCATCTCAGCCTTTATGCTGTTAAGGTTGTCACGGCCTTCATAGATCGCGCCCCTGGTATCACAGAGTATAACGTTCTTAAGCCCCGTCTTCATAAGAAGCTTCGTGATAGCGATACCTGCCGCGCCCGATCCGTTCACCACGACCGAGATGTCCTCCATCTTCTTGTTTACGAGCTTAAGTGCATTGATAAGTCCCGCGAGAACCACAACGGCTGTACCATGCTGGTCATCATGGAAGATCGGGATGTCGCACCTTTCCTTGAGCTTCTTCTCTATCTCAAAGCATCTGGGCGCCGAGATATCCTCAAGGTTCACACCCCCGAACGATCCGGCAAGAAGTGCGACCGTATTTACTATCTCATCGACGTCCTTGCTGCGGACGCACAGAGGAAAAGCATCCACTCCGCCGAAACGTTTGAACAGAACGCATTTACCCTCCATAACAGGCATTCCCGCCTCCGGGCCGATATCACCAAGACCAAGAACCGCAGTACCGTCCGTTATAACGGCCACAAGGTTGCTTCTCCTTGTGTAAGTGTAGCTTAGATCCACGTCATCCTTTATCTTAAGACACGGTTCCGCAACACCAGGGGTATAGGCGACCGAAAGGTCATCCATGTTTTCGACTTCACAGCGGGGTGTTACCTCTAACTTGCCCTGCCATTCCTCATGTTTCTTTAGTGCCAATTCCTTCTTGTCCATAGCTTTTCTCCATTTTCCTTTATTTTTGTTTTTCACTTATTATCGGCTCATAATGCACATCCAGCTGGTTGAACGGTATGGATATGTTATTTTCCATGAATATCCGCATTATATTGTCATGAATGAACCTCTGCACATCATATCTTTCACTCTCATCGCACAGGAACTTCACCCTCAGATCCACAGAGCTTTCCGAAAATTCCTCAATACCCTGACACACGGGTATGCTCTTTAGGAACCTGTTTTCCTCGTAAAGCCTCAGGAACTCGGCATTGAGAATGTTTCTGATCCTCACGTAATCCTCATTATACGGAACAGGTATATTGTAATATACGATCGAATACTTCATCGACATGTTCGCAAAAGACTTAAGCTCGTTATTACAGATGATACGTATATTCTGGTTATCATCCTCATATCGGGTAGTCCGAAGGCCTATTTCCGTAACCTTTCCCCTCACTCCGTCGATAAGGACGTAATCACCGACATGGACTGATCCCTCCATTACAATGAATATGCCGGCAAGCAGGTCTCCCACAAGGCTCTGTGCGCCGAGACCGACAACCACCGACAGGATGCCCGCGGATGCCAGAAGCCTTGTGGCATTGATACCCATTATGAACAGGCAGTAAAAAGCCACAGCCACAATGACCGCCGCCTTAATGAGGGATGTGAACAGATGCATCATGGTCTCTGCCCTGCTGCCGAATGCCTCCGCAATGAGATTTATAACATGTTCAAAAGCCTTTATGACAAGCCCTGTAAGGATCATAAGGACAAATGCTGCCGAGAGCGAGAAGATATGTATCCCCCTGTCCCATCCTCCGCTAAGTATATATACTATCGCCGAATTAGAACCGAAGCGGTACGCTTCATAAATAATGGCTGCCAGAAAAACCGCGCCTCCAAATAAAAGAGACCGCTTTATGAGCAGTTCGAACTTCTGTGTGGGAGTACTGTTCTGCCAGCTCTTTGATGTCTCCCAATGTCCGAACACCGCCAGAGGATCGTTCTCCTCCCGGTAGAGTTCCTTTTCATCCATGTCATGTATGAGCAGTGTAAAGAAGGATAGTATCACCATCAGTACAAAGCCGAATACGGCACAGAAAACAGCCGTCACAAAACTGCTCGCATACAGCCTGTCCGTTGGCATTGCCGTTGCAATATAATATTCTCCCGCAGGTCTGAAGCTTTGAAGATAGGTTTTGCCGTTTATTTTCTGGAACCCGTTATATCCACCCGAAAACGCATTTTCGGAAATACCCAGTTCATCCGCATTCTTTCCTACCATTGAATCTATTCCCGAATAGAATACGTTGTATACCTCCTTGGTATAATCATATATGAAGCCGATAAGGAAGCCGTCATTTGAAATGCGTGTGTTTGAGAGGATATAAGAAGGCTTTGCGCTGTCCATTATCGAATTTTCGACATCAGGATCAAGCTCTATCTGGAGCAGCCCCCTGTGCTTGGTTATCTCATTGCCCGTGTGATCGCCTCCGGCCTGCTTCATATAATCGGTAAATTTAACGAATTTCGTATTGCCGTCATCATCAAGACAGGTAAAGTAATTGAACGAACAGCCTATGAACTGCGAAAAGTTACCTTCATCACTTACCATGGGCATCTGAACTATCACATCCTTCTTACCCTCCAGAATGTCCCAAAACTCATAGGACTGTGAATTCTCGTCATTACTCAGCGAAAAACTCCAGTAATCCGAAGATGTCGCAAGGGTATATCCGGCATCAGATATAAGATAGATGTTCTCTACGTAATTGGCTTCCTTAAGCTTATCAAGCGCCTTCGAATTATTGATCACGTTTACCACATTATTGTAATCATCCTTGACAATATCGCGATTCCCGCTGCCATCCGAATTGCCGAGTGCTATCACTCCCTCGCTTTCTTTTTCAAAATTAAAATACTCATCCCCCTGCAACGCGATTATAAAAGCCATAAGCTTGGCACGGTTCGTATTCTGCATATCGTAATACTGGGTGAAATCGTTCTGAAGACTGATATTCTGCTCTACGTCCTTTGATATTTCCTCCTCTATCGCAACCGATTCAGAGAAAGCACTTGACAGTCTCATAAGCGCCTGGATATACAGTGCGGAAGCAAATATAAGAAGCACCGATGTACATATCACCGGTATTACTTTTCTTCCAAGCGTCCTGCTGTAGTAGATCACCGTCCCGTTTACCGTAAAAAGCCTTACCCTTAGCTGCTCGGCACCGGATCTTAGCATCTCGGAACGTACAAACGACGAATATGCCGCAATGAGTATCAGGAAAATAAACAGCAGGCTCAGGTTCCAGAGCATAACCGGAAAATTCCCGCCGTACATATCAACCGTCGGAATACACGCAACGATGTAATTCTCATCTCCGTACAGGAAGGAGGTATATTTTCTTGTGGATATATAGCAGTTCTTTCCGTTTATCTTCCTCGTTCCGGTAAAACGGTCGGCCAGGCTCCCCCTGTCAAGCCCGATCGATGATGCCCTCAGGTTTGTCAGATTCGTCCCACTCATACTTCCGTAAGTAATGTTGTCCTTAGAGGCATCAACCATCAGAACAAAGCCGTTATTACCTATGGTCGAGCCATTAAACCATGTGGACAGATCTGTCATCCGGTCTGTTGCCTTGTCAAGTATATCGGAAGCAAAGCCGAGCAGGATATATTTATTTCCGTCCGCTCCGTAAGTTCCCGGGACTGCCCTGCAATAAAGGCACAACTGGCTTCCGTCCGCTTCACCGTTTTCGTAGCCCGGATTATCGATAGTGATAAACTCTGTCCTGCCGTCACACAGATCCTCATACTCATTCCGGCTGATACCGATCTCCCAGTCCGAGATCATGTTGGAGCCGTTATCTAACGGATCGGACGATACGATCACGTCTCCCTGCCTGTTTACGATACACAGTATCTCACAATCTTCCATGCCGGTCGTGGCACTATTCAGAAGCTCACTGCGTGAGAGTGCCGACATCGATTCGAATTTTCTGTAATTATCATTTGAATATGCCTTAACGAGATTGTTAAGCATTATGGCATTATTTGAATGGAAATTATCGCTCAGGTTTTTAAGTTCATCTACATTGCTGTTCAGATTTGATATGGTTGACAGAAAAAATCTGTTATTGTTCGCATCCTGATCTCTCCTGACCTCCTCCCGCAGAAGGAATTCGATAAGAAAGAAAAACAGGACTATGCCTATACCTATTACTCCAAAGATCAGCATTGCCCTTCTGTGATAAATATCCTGACTGCTTCTGTTTTTCCCAATCTTACTCATTTTGTTCCCATAGCCTTGGTTTATACAATAATATTAAATCAAAAAAGAACTAATAATGCAACTGCCCGGGTTCATCCCAATATCTGCATCTCCAAAACCCTGTATTCGCTCAGGCTGCGGCATTTAAGAAGAGACTTTATGGCCGCTTCCCTTCCGGGAAACATCGGTCCCATATAATTCCACAGCTCCTTTAGCTTCTGCAGCACCGGTCTTTCCCCGCAGAAGAGCTGTGAATAATCCAATCTTAATCTTTTAAGGAATTCCTTCAGTTCCTGCTTTGAGCAGGGTGCTCCGCCGTTAAGGCGGCGTATGAGAGACGGATCCTTAAGCATCCCCCGTCCTATCATGACCGACTCAAGCCTCCCTCCGGTACCTGCAAGAAGCTCATCCACATCAGCCTGAGAACAGACATCTCCGTTATAGCAGACAGGATTTTCTGATCTTGCATATCCCTTGTAAAACACATCCCTGTGAGGACTCCCCTTATAATATTCATATCTTAATCTCGGATGGATAGTAAGTTCCTTTACCGGATATCTGTTAAAGATCTCGATAAGAGAGTCGAATTCGTCCGTATCGGCAGTTCCTATCCTGGTCTTTATCGAAATCTCCGAATGTCTTCCTTCATAGATCCTCATAAGGAACTCATCAAGAGCCATGGGATCGGAGAGAAATCCGGAACCGCGCCCCTTGTTCGCAACTGTCTTTGAAGGACAGCCGAGATTTAAGTTCACTTCTTTGTATCCGAGATCCGAAAGAGCAGCCTCCACACGAAGGAACCCTTCCGCGTCATCGGCAAGTATCTGCGGCACAAGGTTTATCCCTTCATTGTGTTCCGGTGAAATATCATTCATCTCTTTGCTGGTCAGTGCCCTTTTTTCGTGTACAACAAGAAAAGGAGTAAAGTATTTCGCAATACCTACTCCAAAATATTCCTTGACGGCATTTCTGTAAATATATCCCGTAATGCCCTCCATGGGCGCAAGATAATGATCCATGCTAATTTACTAGAACCAACCCTTGTATCCCTGAACGTAGATCTCCTGGAACTCCTCGTCAGACTTCGTAAGATACATGATACCTTCGATAAGACCGATGATACCCATTACGGATCCACCGATACCGCAGGTTGCAAGAGTTACAACAAGCATTATTATGGCTTCCTTCTTATAGCCAAGATAGAACTTGTGGATACCCAAAGATCCAAGGAAAATTCCCAACAGGCCTGCTGCCATTTTATCCTTTGTTGATTCCATTACGTTTCTCCCTCCGCTGAGTAATATTTTTATTTCATTCGCCGCATGATCGCGGTGAAAGTCATGACAAAATAAGAATGCAACGAAATATCCCGTTTGTCAATAAAAACAGCCAAAATCACGCTCAGATTTCCGCCACGGAAGCACCTTCGATGAGATGCCCGTCTATCACCATCCTCTGAATGAGCGTGGTCTTGGGATTCTCGATAAGGTGTATGAGCTTCTCCGCCGCAATGCGCCCGATCTGTTTGGTATCCTGCTCAAGTGTCGTAAGCCTGGGCTCGAGTATCTGGGATATGTAACTTCCGTCATATCCGACTACCGAGATATCCTCGGGTATCCGGAGACCCTCATCCCTTATCGCATTGATTCCTCCTATGCAGGAGTAATCATCCGAATACATGATGCAGGTAGGACGGTTCTTAAGAGCAAGGAGCTTTTTGGTACATTTATATGCCGTCTCAGGATCGCGGTACGAAGCATACATGACATATTCATCCGGTGTATCTATACCTCTTTTCTCAAGGCTCCTGTAAAAGCTTCCGAGGCGGTTCTTCGTTACAGAGGTATCATTACCCGCTATATACGCTATCTTCGTATGTCCCTTGGAGCAGACATACTCAACCAGATCATGCATACCCTGGATGTTGTCCGACAGAACGGCGATACGGTAATCAAATACGTGGTCTATGGTCACGACAGGCAGGTCGGAATGTATTAGTTCTATCACCTGCGGATCGTAAAAATCAACACAGGCTATCACGACGCCGTCGACGCCGCGATAGTGACTGTGTTCGAGATAGGACATATTATTGTTATGGGTTGAATTGATGAAGGTGATGTCATAGCCCTTGGACTCTACCACCTTCTTAAAGCTGTCAAGTACATGAGCAAAATAGTCGTGCGTAAGACCGCTCTGCGACTGGTCAACAAACAGTACTCCTATATTATAGGTACGGTTGGTCTTAAGTGCACGTGCGGATGAATTCGGGAAATACCCGAGTTCCCTTGCTGCATTCCTTATCCTCTCCTTTGTGGCAGGTCCTACGTCCGAAAGATCGTTCAATGCCTTGCTCACCGTAGCAACCGACACACCGCATTTAGCTGCAATATCCTTTAACGAAACCATGATAACCCTCTTCCTTTTAAACCCCATAAAGTGCAACGGTCAGGGCACTTCGCCTGCCCCTTAATCGTTTTCGATGTTCAGTATATATCAAAATTGTCAATTTTTCAATACTATCATTATCACTTTTGTGCATTTTTCATTATTATTTTGTTTTTTTTATTGCCTGACTGACTTATGTGTTGTATAATTTCATCAGGTTTCTTATTTTTTTTATAGGATAACTTAATCGTTTTCAACGATTTGGGTATTCATTCCGGTTATCCTATTTTTTCAAAAAAGAAAAGGAGAAGGCAGACATGAAATTCGGACATTTCGATGACCAGAATCGGGAATATGTTATAACCACCCCGAGAACACCACTTCCGTGGATCAACTATCTTGGCAGCAACGATTATTTTGCCCTGATAAGCAATACCTGCGGCGGATATTCCTTCTATAAGGATGCGAAACTGCTGCGGCTTACTCGTTATCGTTACAACAACGTTCCCGCCGACAATAACGGAAAATACTTCTATATAAAGGACGGGGACACCGTATGGAATCCCGGCTGGCAGCCTACAAAGACCGAGCTCGATTCCTATGAATGCCGTCACGGCATAGGCTACAGCAAATGGAACTCAGTAAAGAACGGGATCAAGGCTTCCATGCTTTCCTTTGTTCCTACGGATGACACCTGCGAGATCCATCAGATCAAACTCACAAACGATACCGGTGTCAGGAAGAGCATCAAGCTTTTCTCATATATTGAATGGTGTCTGTGGAACGCCGATGACGATTCAAGGAACTTCCAGAGGAATTTCTCGACAGGTGAAGTGGAAGTCATCGATTCTACCATATATCACAAGACGGAATACAGGGAACGCCGCAACCACTATGCTATATTCTCGGTAAACACGAAGATAGACGGATTTGATACTTCGAGGGATGCATTCTTCGGAGCATACCGTGACAACAGCAATCCCGAAGTGTGCGAGAAGGGCGAGTGTACAGGCTCCATTGCTCACGGATGGTCACCCGTTGCCGTTCATCAGATCAACGTGGATCTTGAACCCGGCGAAACAAAGTCATTCGTTTTCGTACTCGGCTACTGCGAGAATCCCGACAATGACAAGTGGGAGAGCAAGGGCATAATAAAGAAGGATCCCGCAAACAGGATGCTTGCTAAGTATCAGACTGATTCGGATGTTGAGAAGGCCTTTAACAAGCTTACCGAATACTGGAACGATCTTCTGTCCATCTACACTGTCGAATCCGCAAACGACAAGGTTAACCGCATGGTCAACATCTGGAACCAGTATCAGTGTATGGTAACCTTTAACATGAGCCGTTCCGCTTCATATTATGAATCGGGTATCGGAAGGGGCATGGGCTTCAGGGATTCAAACCAGGATCTTCTGGGATTTGTCCATCTTATACCGGAACGCGCAAGAGAGCGTATAATCGATATCGCTTCAACACAGTTCCAGAACGGAAGTGCTTACCATCAGTACCAGCCTCTTACCAAGAGAGGAAATTCCGATATAGGTTCGGGCTTCAACGACGATCCTCTCTGGCTCATCGCAGGTGTATCGGCCTATGTTCGCGAGACAGGCGATACCTCCATACTTAAGGAGATGGTTCCTTATGATAACGACATGAGCGTAGCCACAACTCTTATGGAGCATCTTAAGAGATCGTTTAATTTTACCGTAAACAACAAGGGCCCTCACGGACTTCCGCTTATCGGACGTGCCGATTGGAATGACTGCCTTAACTTAAACTGCTTCTCGGAGCATCCGGGTGAATCCTTCCAGTGCTTCGGTCCTTCGGAAGGTCCCGTTGCGGAATCCGTATTCATAGCAGGAATGTTCGTTAAATACGGTGAAGAGTACGCACAGCTCGCCGAACTCCTCGGTGATACGGAAGAAGCCGAGCGGGCACGTAAGGAAGTTCAGATCATGTACGATGCCGTTCTTAAGGACGGCTGGGACGGAGAATGGTTCGTCCGTGCATATGATGCATACAGCCATAAGATCGGCTCCAAGGAATGTGAGGAAGGTAAGATCTACATTGAGTCAAACGGCTTCTGCTCACTCGCAGGCATCGGTGTTAAGGAGGGTCTGGCCGAGAAGGCACTTGATTCCGTCAAGAAGCATCTTGACTGCAAGTACGGCATAATGATACTGCAGCCTGCATATACGGTATATCACTTAGAGCTTGGCGAGATCAGTTCATATCCGCCCGGATACAAGGAAAATGCAGGCATCTTCTGCCACAACAATCCGTGGGTATCAATAGCCGAGACCGTTATCGGGCGCGGCGACAGGGCATTCGAGATATACAAGAAGACCTGTCCTGCATATACCGAGGAGATATCCGAGATCCATAAGACCGAGCCCTATGTTTACTGCCAGATGGTAGCAGGTAATGACGCCTATATCCCGGGCGAAGGCAAGAACAGCTGGCTTACAGGTACGGCAGCATGGACCTTCTGCAATATCTCACAATACATCCTCGGTGTATATCCCACTCATAAGGGGCTGCAGGTGGATCCCTGTGTACCTCACGGCTTCGGTGATTTCAAGATCACACGTAAGTTCCGCGGTGTTGTTTACAATATCACCGTTAAGAATCCTTCGGATGTGGAGAAGGGTGTTAAGTCAATGACTGTTGACGGAACAAAAGTTGACGGATGCGTGATCCCTTTCGATGCATCCAGGAAGGAAGTAAATGTAGAAGTTATCATGGGTTAAGAAATGATAAGCAGGAAGCCCCGCAAATTGATGCGGGGCTTCTTTATTTTCGTAAATATGCGGTCTTATTCGTAACGCAGAGCATCTATCGGGTTCATCTTCGCGGCCTTGTTGGCAGGATAGTATCCGAAAAATACTCCGACTGCCATCGAGAACAGCAGCGCCGCTACTATACTGGATGCGGTCGGTGATGCCGCGTAACCGAGCGCCTTGGCCCCCGCAGCGCCTCCCGCAAGTCCGACGCCTATTCCCAGTATCCCGCCCACGAGACATAAGACTATGGATTCCATGATGAACTGAAGACGTATCGAGCCGTTTGTTGCACCGAGAGCCTTACGTGTTCCTATCTCTCTCGTTCTCTCGGATATGGAGACGAGCATTATGTTCATAACTCCGATACCTCCGACGATGAGTGAGATCGCCGCGATGACCGTTATAGCGGTCTGCACTGTCCCAAGCATCGATCCCATTGCCGATATCATTGATGCAAGCGAGAATGTCTCTATCTGGAAATCCTTGTTATTATGATAATAACGGTCCATAAACGTCTTGACTTTTAACGACAGATCATCCGAATCCACTCCGGATACAGTCATTATCGTAAAACTTGTGAATCCCTTGGCGTGGCTCTTCTTAAGGGCACTGTTGAGCGGGATATACACAGGTGTGGAAACATCCCTTGCCGAAGCCATTTCGAAACCCTGTGATTCATATTTATATACACCGATTATCGTGAACACATAATACTTATTGGCCCTGTCCCCCATCTCGATCTCAATTTCCTTGCCTATCGCCTTATCGTTGTCGCCGTTATACATATTTGTAACGAACCTGTCCGAGACGAGGCAGACGCTCTTTCCGTCCTCATAGGCCTTGGAACTGAACATGCTTCCTGCATCCATTTTGATGTTGTTAGCCTTAAAATATCCCGGGTTGACGCCGCTTAAGCTTATATTTGCATAATTTCTTCCCTTTTCAACCTTAGCCTGTCCGAGCGATTCCTCGACCGAAATATCTTCTATCTCATCCTTGAATTCGGTTACGATCTCCTGGATATAGTCTCTTGTGATCAGATCGGCGTCCTGAGGCTTCTTGGTGCTTCTCCTGCCCGAATATCTCATTCCCATTTCATCGGATTCATCCTCGGAAGGTCTCTGCTGTATACCCACGATAACGTTATTTGCACCCATACCCGCCATCTCCGATGTTATCGAATTTGTAAGCGAATTACCCACTGTCACTATCGCGATAACGGAGCCGATACCGATTATGATACCCAGCATTGTCAGCAGCGAACGCATCTTATTTGTAAACAGTGCCGTAAATGCCAGCAGTATATTCTCAATTATCAGCACGTCTGCCACTTCCCTTCCGTTCGTCTATTATGAGCCCGTCCTTAAGCGTAAGGATACGGCTGCACTCGGATGCAAGCTCGGGCGAATGGGTTATGAGGATGATCGTCTTGCCCTGCTCCTCGTGAAGTCTGTGAAATATATCCATAATGAGACGGCCCGTTACGGAGTCAAGCGCTCCCGTCGGCTCATCGGCAAGTATGATCGCAGGATCGTTTGCCATGGCGCGTGCTATAGCCACCCTCTGTTTCTGTCCGCCCGAAAGTTCATCCGGCTGGTGCTTCATACGGTCTGCCATCTCGACCATTTCAAGAAGCTCCTTAGCCTTCCTGCTCCTTAACCTCATCGGGACACCGCCATAGAGCATCGGAAGTTCGACATTCCTCTGGGCAGATGTTCTTGCGACCAGATTGTAGGTCTGGAATACGAACCCTATCTTCTTGCATCTTATCGCCGATAAATCCTTATCCTTGGCCTTGAACATATCTACGCCGTCAAGTGTATACTCTCCCTCTGTAGGACGGTCGAGAGCGCCTATCATGTTCATGAGCGTACTCTTGCCCGAACCCGACTGTCCTACGATAGCAACGAACTCTCCGCGTCTCACCTGCATATCTATGCCGTGGAGAACTTCAAGTTCGTTCGGCTGTCCGATAAAGTATCGCTTGACTATGTTCTTCATGTCGATGACGATCTCACCGACCGGTTCCTCTTCCTTTTTTCCGGCGTTTCCCTGATTGGGATCTTCTTTCGAACTTACCGCAATCTCTTCAGGATCCGCTTTTGTATTTACCGCAACATCTTCGGATACAGGTTCTGCTTCGTCAGGTTCGGTCTCTTCCGTTTTCGCCTCTTCCCGTTCTGTTTCTTCAGGCTTTGCTTCTTCCTGTTTTGCCTCTTCCTTTTTATGTTTGTTCTTTGATCTGCGCTTTCCCTTTTTCTCTTTCGGCGCAGTTCCTTCATCAACAACAAGATCGGGGGCTGTATCCGTTATATCTTCAATTATCAGTTCGTCTTCTGCGTTCTTCTTTTTCATACTCATTTTCCGATGAGGCCTTTATCAGAGTCCCATCATTATCTCAAACGGATTTGTAGCCTCAACATCCGACTTGACGATGACCGTCATGCCTTCCTTAAGTTTCGGGCTCTTAACCTCGGTATAATAATCGCTCTCTATTCCCGTCTCAACCGGGATCTCCACCTGATTCTCGGCGACTATGTCTCCTTCTTCTTCCGTCTTACCGTATGCGATCTTAATGATATCCTTAAGGCTTTTCGGCTTCTCGGCTTCCGTCACGTCCGCTTTCATTTCATCCGTTTTGGAAAGTTCCCCGGATTCTTTTCCCGGCTTCTCCATGTCGCCGATACCGGAAGTGTTTTCCTTCGACATATCGGATATCTTACCCGCGATCTGTTTTGATGCTTCCTTACGCTGTTCTATCTTCCTTACGGTCGCTTCATCTATCGCATACACCACGTACTCGCCGTCTCCCTTATCAACCACGGCATCATAGGGCACCGTGAGCACATCATCGACTTCCTTGACGATGATGGACAGCTTCGCCGTCATCCCGAGTTTAAGCCTGTCATCCTTTGTAAGTACTTTTACCTTAACCTTATATGTGGAATTATTTGAAGAATTCGAAGCTGACGCAGCCGTTGCCGCAACGGCTATCTCATCTATCTCTCCCTCAAGTTCATCCTCCCTTGTAGCATCTGTCTTAAACTTAACCTTCTGTCCTATTTCCACATTGGGAATATCATACTCGTCGATCTCGGTGCTCACATACAGTGTACTGAGATCCTGTATCGTCACAAGATTACCGCCCGCAAATGAGTTGTTTTCTTCAACATCAACCTGTGTTACCATACCTGATATCGGTGCAGTGATAACATAGTCATCCAGTCTGTCCTTCTGTTCCTCCAGCTGTCTCTGCAGCTTCTTGGTGGGATCATTTGAAGTTATCTCGTTCTTCTGATAAGTTTCGGTCGCTCCCGCAAGGGTATTTGAGCCCTTATACACCTCATCATCCAAAGCCCTCACCGCCTTATCGTATGCTCTCTGGGCGGCCAGCTGTGCATCATATGCCGAATCTATCAGCTTCTGCTGAGCTTCGATCTGCTGATCAAAAACAGACACCGAATTCGGAGACACTGTCGCCATTTCATCGCGGGCTTTTTTCAAGTCATCCATCTTTCTTTTTGCATCTCCGTAGCGGGAACATGCTTCGTCAAGATCCGCTCTCTTCTGATCGATATCTATCTGCAGGTCTCTTATCGCGATGCTTTCATTCCCGTAAGAATAGAAGTAAGTACGCGTATTAGCCGTATCATCTATCGACTTTGTCGCCCTGCTCTCCGCAATATCCTCCTGAAGCTGTGATATGGTCTTATTGATGGATTCATCGGAAAAGGTAACGAGTATGTCCCCTTCAGTTACATAATCGCCCACTTCGCATTCGACTGATGTTATCTTGGTATCCTTGATGATGGTAGAAGCCACTGTACGCTTCTTTGCACTCTCTATCGTACCCGTTGCAGTGATGGTCTCTACAAGGCTGCGCGTCTCTACCTTTCCGAGTTCCTGATCGGCTGAAGACATCTCATTTAAGATCTTCTTGGCCGAATTGGATGTGTATTTTACAAATGTAAGAACAATGAATCCTATCACCAGCAAAATGATAAGGACCCTGAATTTTTTTAAAAACTTCCCCACTCCCCTCATGACTTTCTTAAACGTTTTCAAAACCTTTCCCTCCAAGTCATGAGTAAATTACATACAAAAGGTATTTTACTAAAAAACATAAAAATAATCTACCCTGAACATACTTTTTTCACTTTTCTTGTTTCGGCCGTATTACAGGGGTATAATCATTACATAAAAAACTAAGACAGGAGCTCTGCATGACAAATATAACGTTCACCGCCGGAACCGTGATCTATGAAGGTATGAGGGAAGAAGTCCGGTCCCTTGACATAATCGCAAAGGGCACGGTCCGTGCCACCGGTGACTACTGTACAATAGACCTTCCCACAGGCAGCGTGATAGGCATAGGCGAATTTCCCGGCGAAAAATATATATTTACGTATGAGGCCGCAGAGGATGTGAGCATATATTCCTATCCCTATGAATCCGAAGCATCTCTTGTCGCCCTGTTTAAGTCAAATCCAAGACTCCTCGGGACTCTGGTGGGTTCGAGCGTGCGTTTTGCCAAAAATATGCAGCGAGCGGTACTTGATACGATGGAATTTGCAAGAGCCGAATATGCCAGATTTTCAAAGGCTTTTGAAGAATACCCGAAAGTTGCGGTCTCGGCAGGAGTTATCCCCAGGAAATTCGAAGACCTTGCAGCACTGAAGGCTCCCGAAATGCTTGACAAGGCAAGAGGCTGGCACAGGGATTTCGTGGAAGATCTTCACGCAAATGAAGCTAAATTCCGCAAGGATTTCTATTCGATACCAAGCATAGGCCTCGGCATCGGGCTTACCGTCAATCTATACGCTCTTGAATCACGGGATTTCATGAGCGAAGTCATGGATTATATGGACGATTTCCGGGGAAAAACAAAGGATTTTAAGAACCACTTCCTTCTTATCAAAGAAAAATCGGAGGCCTCCGGCATGGAAGCTGCAGCAAACGGAGGAACCGGAAATGTCGACGGATCGGTGCGTAACTGCCTTGATGCCATGGAGAAATTCGCCTCGATAGACAGTCAGCTGTCGGAACGTTTCTCTTCTCTTCTCAATGAATTCATGCGAAATCCGGACAGATACGGAAGTGACGAGAATTCAAGAAAGCTGCGTCGTGAACTCTCATCAAGGTTCTATGAAGTCTATACCGCCGTCTTTCTTAAGGCCGCCAACATGGAATGGACCGATATACCTCTTGGCATAAGGATGTTCCTTGTTTTCGGTTATGTTGATGAGGGACTCGCGGGAGCCGAAAACACGGCAAAGCTTTCCAATTTTGCAAGTTCAATGGATCCCGGATCCGATCCCAAGGTCCTTACCATTTTCGAATGGCTCAAGCTCATTTATCAGGGCCGGATAGTTCCGTCCAAAAACGAATTCGACATGGATTATCCCGCATATCTTAAGGATCTTAAGAAAGACGGCCGGATATCTGCGGAAGAAGAGAAAAGACTTGAAAACAATCTTCCCGAACGCCTTATGTTTGAGATCAAAAACCTCTTTACTATCGGAAACCGCGTTACATTCGGGAGGATCACCACCTTCGTTCCGGTATTTGACAAGGAAAATGTCATCCTTCCACCGGATCTGACCTACCTCAATGCCTCGGTCATCAATAAGGAGATCGACCGTATCCGCTCGATCGATTTTACGGCATTCTGCCGGCAGGGCGTATTCTCAATGCCTGAGGCGGGTATCAACTCATTCTATACGACAGACGAAGTCCTTCCTTATGTAATACTCATGCCGAATGTGGGATCGAGGGCAACCCTGTGGCAGGAAATAGATTCCAAGAAGCGCAGTACCCCAGCAAGGATGATAATCTCCATCTTCCACACAGAATCTTTCGAAGACACTATGATCCGTCTTACAGGTGAATTCCGATGGGAGATGTGCAAGACCGAGCAAGGTGTTCACTGGAACGATGTGACGGATCCCTCGCTTACCTCCCTGTACTGCGACTATCTCCAGTTCTACCGGAAGAATTCAGCACTCTCCGCGGAAGCCAGGGAGAAGATTTCCATTTCACTCAAAAACAATGCAAACAACTTTAAAAAGGTATTTATCGCGGACTATTATTCCTACATAAAATACGAATCCCAATATGCGCTAAGGCTGAACAAAGCCGCACGGAGCATACTTTTTACCTTCTGCCCTTTTTCAGCCGGGATAATAAAAGGACTTAACGACAATCCCCAATATACTCAGCTTATCGACAAATATAATGCTGATATCAAGCAGCGTCAGAAGCAGCTTAACAATCTGTGTGTCAGGATCGAAAAGGCCGGATTTACCATACCCGATAAAATAAGGCAGCAAATGCGCCTTTGGTCCTGACGCAGCAGCTGCCTTATCTTCCATACAGATTTATACTTTAAGCCTTCATGGTTGTACCTGAAAAACCACCCGAAACCGTCTTACCTATCTTAACACCTGCGATCTTGGTCCCCGCAGATTTATTGGCTGATGCCTTCACCTCTTCGGTACCTATTTCGAATACTTCCCTGCACTCAATATTGGGGCAGGCTGCCGTCTTCGCCTTAACGTTTACCATAAAGACCTCCCCGCAATTCGGGCATTTTACCCTGCGAAGATCTCCATCGGTCCCTTCCATATTTATACCGCCGGCAACTTTATCAAGTTCATCCTCAGCA
>JAFSZZ010000035.1 GCA_017458765.1 Lachnospiraceae bacterium
ATAACCGAAAATATCGGTGGTGAGTTTAAGTATGATATTGTAAAGCGGCGGAAGGGTGTCTGCCATGGAGCGTTCAAGGACTCCCGCCATATCCGTGCGCACAAGGGTGGCCGTGAATGCTTCGTCGAGCCAGACGTTATTATTAAATGTGAGTGAAATCAATACTGCGGCACCGATGAAGACAAACAGCCGGGAAAGAGCCGCTTCGGCATCTATGCTTATCGTTATCTTCTTGTGCTCTTTTTTGGGAGATTCCCGGTCCGAAGGCGGAATGACCCTGACTTCGTCTCCGGAAATGTCCAGGAAGATCATATCATCATTCGAAGTATCCTGATCCTTATACACTTCGTCCTTATACAGATCCTCGTCGTTATCCTCCGCTTTTTCTTCCTTCCCGGTCCTGACTTTTTTGCTGCTCTTTTTTTTGTCCGGCCCATCCTCCTTGTTTTCGGATCGTCCGGCCGGATCCTTTTCGCCTTCACTTGCCGGAGTTTTGGCCGAGTGCTCCGAGGTCTCCGTCTCCGCGGTTTTATTATCTGTGGTTTTCTGTTCCGGGTTTTCTTCCGTGGACTTTTCATGCCCGGAATTATCCTGCCCGGCGGCGGACGGTTCCGTTGACTTCGTTTCCGCTGCTTTCACGGGAGCATGCTCTTCGTCCGCAGCATTATCCTTAAGATCGTCGAGCTCTTCCGCGACGATACGTTCTGTCATGACCTTGTCGTTGTGCCTGCTGTTGGATTTCCTTGTTGATTTCCTGCCCATTGTTTCCTCCGCGAGTGAAATACCTATTGATTGTATCTTTTTTATGTTGTATTTTCAACATTTAGGCAAAATCCACAAAAAATGTAACAAAACGGTAACTTTTATCCTTTATTTTTGGTCAATATTGTATTAAAATATGCTTGTATGGGTAAAAATATATAACCCGAAGGAGAAGGGATATGATATCGAACCAGATTCTGCAGACCACGGTAGACGGTCTTAAGAACATCACCAAGATGGAATTGGGGGTAGTGGATACAGAGGGGAAAATACTGGCGGCGACTTTTAAGGAGCCTGCGGAGTTCAGGGCGGCAGCAGCTAATTTTACGGAATCTCCCGCTGACAGCCAGGAGATACAGGGACATCAGTTTTTTAAGGTATTTGATGAACTTCAGCTTGAATATATCGTAGTTGTGCAGGGAGGGTCCGAGAATGCCTATACCGTGGGCAAGATAGCGGCATTTCAGATACAGAACCTGCTGATCGCTTACAAGGAGCGTTTTGATAAGGACAATTTTATCAAGAATCTGCTGCTTGATAATCTGCTTCTGGTCGATATATACAACCGGTCCCAAAAGCTCCGTATAGAGACTGATGTACGAAGGATAGCCATCGTAGCGGAGTCCGTAAACGATAAGGAAAATAACAGCCTTGACAGCCTGCGGACACTTTTTGCGGGCAGGACGAAGGATTTCATAACAGCGGTCGATGAGGATAATATCATCGTTATCCGTGAAATGGCACAGGGTGAAGGATATGAGGAGGTTGCAAAGGCTGCCGATCAGATATATGAACTGTTCGCAGCGAAAGGACTCAAGAATCTCCACGTATCGTACGGTACGATAGTCAACGAGATCCGTGAGGTCAGCCGTTCTTATAAGGAAGCCAAAATGGCTCTTGATGTCGGAAGGATCTTCTTTGACGAGCGCAATGTCATCGCCTACAGCGAACTTGGTATAGGGCGTCTGATCTATCAGCTTCCGATACCGTTATGCAAGATGTTCATCAAGGAGATATTTGACGGGAAATCGCCCGATGATTTTGATGAGGAAACAATAACCACCATCAATAAGTTTTTTGAGAACAGCCTGAATGTGTCCGAAACGAGCAGACAGCTGTACATTCACAGGAACACGCTGGTCTACAGGCTTGATAAGCTCCAGAAGACAACCGGCCTCGATCTGAGGGTATTCGAGGACGCCATAACATTCAAGATCGCATTGATGGTTGTTAAGTATATGAAATACATGGAGGATTTTGACTTCTAAATTCCTACTTGCAATAAATATGGATATATAATCTGAACCGTCATGCTTGCATGTAAGGGACAGATTATATATACATATTGTACCTGCGAAGCAGGAATCCCATCCGACATGAGTGATCCGGCACGAAGTGCACTGAGTACGCGAAGCGGACGTGATCACGAATGGAAGGAGGGGATCATTGCAAGGAATCATTTCAAAAGATAATTACAATCCAGGGGAGGGAGTATAAATGATAACACTTGAAAATGTCAGCAAGAGTTATACCAATGACGGAATGCCTGCGCTTAATAACGTCAGTCTGCATATAGACAGGGGTGAGTTCGTTTTTATCGTGGGCGATTCCGGATCGGGCAAATCAACAATGATCAAGCTCCTGCTTAGGGAACTTACTCCGACGAGCGGGAGGATAATAGTCAACAACTTCGATCTGTCCAAACTCAAGAGGCGCAAAATACCCAAGTACAGAAGGAATATAGGCGTTGTGTTCCAGGATTTCCGTCTGCTCAAGGACAGGAATGTTTATGAGAATGTAGCGTTTGCGCAGCGCGTCATAGAGCGTCCGACCAAGGAGATCAAGAAGAATGTTCCTGCGATGCTCTCACTGGTCGGTCTTCCCGAAAAATACAGGAGTAAGACCAAGGAGTTGTCCGGTGGAGAACAGCAGAGGGTTGCGCTTGCGAGGGCGCTTGTAAATAATCCTCCGATACTTCTTGCGGACGAACCTACAGGTAACCTGGATCCGAGGAATTCATGGGAGATAATGAAGCTTCTCGAAGAGATAAACAGACGCGGCACAACGGTTGTTGTCGTAACACATAACCGCGAGATAGTAAATGCAATGCGCAAGCGCGTTATAACGGTAAAGAAGGGCATCATAGTAAGCGACGAGGAGAAGGGTGAGTATATAGATGAAGATTAGTACTTTTGTATTTACCTTTAAACAGGGTTTTAAGAACATATTCAGGAATAAGATATTTTCCCTTGCAACGATAGCGACGATAGCTGCATGTATCTTCCTGTTCGGACTGTTTTATTCGGTAGTGGAAAATGTGCAGTACAGTATCGCAAAGGCCGAGACGAATGTGGCGGTCACGGTATTTTTCGATGAAGGTATCTCGGACGGCAGGATACAGGAGATAGGCGATATGATCCGTACCCGCCCGGAGGTTTCTTCGGTAAATTACGTATCGGCGTCCGATGCATGGGAAGCGTTCAAGGTGGATTACCTTGGGGAATATGCCGACGGATATGAGGGCGACAATCCCCTTGAAGGAAGCGAGAACTATGAGATCTATCTTAAGGATGTCTCCAAACAGGGTGAACTCGTAAGTTACCTTGAAACTGTCGACGGCATACGTGAGATCAACCATTCGGATGTTACCGCAAACATACTTACGCAGTTCAATAAGCTCTTAAGCTACGTGTCTCTCGGTATCATAGGCATACTTCTTGCGGTATCACTGTTCCTTATCAGCAACACGGTTGCGATGGGTATAGCGGTACGCCGTGAGGAAATAGGTATCATGAAGCTGATAGGCGCGACAGATTTTGTCGTAAGATCACCCTTCCTTATCGAGGGTATCCTGCTTGGCATAATCGGAGCGGCCATTCCGCTCATAGCGGTCTATTTTATCTACAACAATATCATTGTATATGCGACGCAGCAGTTCGTTATACTTAATGATATACTGCAGTTTAAAACATCAAGGGAGATCTTTTCGGTGCTCATTCCCGTGGCGCTTGTACTGGGAGTAGGC
>JAFSZZ010000036.1 GCA_017458765.1 Lachnospiraceae bacterium
CATATTTTGCCACGGGTTCACCTTTTATACGGCGTTCTTCGTTTTCAATACGAATTGCTTCCTTAAATCTTTCCGTAAGTTCCTCATCAGAAATGCCACACATTGAATCTAATTCGTTTGTCATAGCCAGTCTCCTTTCCTGATTGTTACGATTATACAAATAAATCTAAATTTGTTAAACATTCAACAGTTTCTTTAATTCAGAGAATTCTTTTTGTATATCAACCTCAATGGCTTCTATCTTACCCATGATTACATCTGTGGGCTCATACTCTACCTTCTCATAAACAACTTCTTTATACTTATTTATGGAAAGATCATAGTCATTCGACCTTATATCTTCTACCGGCACAAAGAAACTCTGATCTATTCTCTTTCTCTCGTTCTCAGCATCAAGATTATTATACCGCTCTATGATATCCGGAATGTCATTTTCTGTTATTTCCTGTCTCTTATCATCAAGACTGAAGCCATCAGCCTTCATATCATAGAACCACACTTTATCTGTTCCGCCGCTCCCGGTCTTGGTGAATACCAGGATTGCCGTCGACACACCGGCATATGGCTTGAAAACACCGCTGGGCATTGAAATAACTGCATCAAGTTTGTTATTATCAATGATTTCCTGCCTTATCTGTTTATGCGCATTACTGGATCCGAACAGCACACCATCCGGAACAATAACTGCCGCACGACCACCCTTCTTTAATATGCGAAGGAAAAGCGCAAGGAATAACAGTTCCGTCTTCTTGGTTTTTGTGACCTTGAGCAGATCAGCCGATACCGCTTCATAATCAAGACTTCCCTTGAAGGGCGGATTGGCAAGAACCAGCGAATACTTCTCAATATCAGTATTCTGCTCGGAGAGGCTGTCACGGTACGAAATGTTTGGATTATCAACACCATGGAGGAGCATATTCATCGCTCCAATCCTAAGCATTGTTCTGTCCATATCGTTTCCAAAGAACATATCATTATTGAAATGATTCCTCTTGGATTCATTCAGGAAGAGATTGGCGTGATTTTCTCTAAGATATGTCTGCGCTTCAATCAGGAATCCCGCGGATCCCATTGCCGGATCTATGATGATATCATCCGGATTAGGCTTTACCAAATTTACCATCATCTTGATTATATGTCTCGGAGTACGGAACTGTCCGTTCGTACCGGCAGTGGCAACTTTGGAAAGCAGATACTCATATAAATCGCCCTTGGAATCCTCATCACCAAGTTCCAATTTGTCTATACCGTCTACAATCTTTGTAAGCATTGCCGCAGTCGGTATTTTGAATATGGCATCTCCCATGTATTTAGAGTATGCAGAATCACCATCCTGATGAAGGTTCTTGATAAATGGAAACACACCATTCATAACAACATCATACATCTCATCGGCAGATCCAAGATTCTTAAACTTACTCCATCTATATTTCTGACAATCACCCGGAAACATAGGCTCATAGGGTACGCCCAAAAAATTAGCTTCGTTCTCCTTAGTAGTTTCCACATCATCAAGCTGTTTTATGAATAACAAATATGTGAACTGTTCAATAACATCTAACGGATTTGTTATACCACCCGTCCAGAATGTTTCCCATATACGATCGATCTTGTTTCTTAATTCACCTGTTATCATGACTTCCTCCAATTTTTTATCTGAAACTATTCATTCTATAACGAATAGCATTAACATTTTACCATATTATCAGACAATTTAAAACAAACGTATATCCTCGTATTCACGAACAATTCATCTTCAATATCAGAACCTCAACTACCTCGCCGGCGATCTCCTTTACAGCCTTATAGACCTCTTCGACCTCAGCCGGATCCAACTTCGGAAAGCTTGCAATCACCTCATCAAGGTCAAGCCCACATCTGATCATGGACTCAACGGCCCTCTTATCCTGGTTAGTCATAAAAACACCTCCTCATCTGATATCTATAATCTTATGATATCAGATGCTCAAGGACATACCGTCCTAAAACAGACACCCTTCTTTGGACGTATGTTCGACATGTTCAAAAAAAACTACGCCGCTTCCATTTCCATGTTATACTACCAATCGAGGAAAGGGGGTGCATATACTATGCTTAATACCTCATTTGCACCGAAATGGTGCCCTACCTCAATCGGTACGTAGCCCAATCTGCTGCGTACTTTACATATAACTGCCCGTTCATCATGGACGGGCTCTTTTATTCGAAAGGAGAAAGAACATGGAAGAAAAAAACATCAAACAGAAACTCGATGACATCCTGGGTGAAACAGGTAATGCAACCGGAGCCCTTGATCTGATTGCTGAAGGTATCTATGCCACGTCAGATAATGACACTGCCGCAGGTGCTATCCATCTTGTCACGAGCCACATCAAAGATAACATCTATAGAGTACTATCCGATCTTGTTTGGAATAACAAAGATGCTTTATCAGAAAAGAAGGGAGAATGAATATGGATAAGAAATCAAACCATGCCGCAGAACTATATGAGTTTCACGGTGATCTTCTCTTGTTTTATGACACCTTAACTGTGATAGCGGATGGGCTTTCATACAAATTTCCCGATGACCCCTGTGGCTATAGTGCTATTACTGTTTCTCTTGACTATTATAAAGAACGTTTAGACAGACTCGAAAAAATCATTACATGTATGTCAAAAAAGAATAAATCATAAACGCATATGAGTTTCCCCCTATTTTTCCCGACTCAATTTAATCTGCTACTAACGCAAAATGAGGGAGAGATGATCTCTCCCTCATTTATCCATTCTATTATTTAACTGTTACCACACATTCATTACGGAATCCACCGGTTTCTGTGTAGATAATTACTTCTCCCTCGATATCGCCCATATTTTTCCGTTCGCATCTACAATTGCGATATCGGGATTGGATGAATACCACTTAACATCCGCCTTTTTGATCTTGGTTCCTGACAATGATACTGCTGCTTATTTGCCTGCCTTCTTCTGTTATGTTCAATTCTTTCCTGTGATATGAATGACATCTTTGGATTTTCCAATCTATAAACATAGTCTTAAGGCTATTGTCAAATCGCCAGTCAGTAGTGGTTAAAGTTCTTTACATAATCAAATGCAAATGCATTATTTCCATCAAGTTCAAACACTCCCGTGCTTGTCTATTCAATTCCATGTTATTTTGCTAAAATCCTCATTCGCACTACGCTTCGCTGCGTGCTCATGTCTGTTGTCGCCAAGGCTGCAAACGATGATCGACAGCTTGCTTCGCAAGCCTTCCGGCAAGTAATAAAGCACATCCTTTCAAGCGAGCTTGAGGATGTGCTTCATTACTTGCCGGTCGCCTATCGGCGACTGTCGATCATCATTTTTGCTTTGGCTTGTTATCACTCGTATTCCACAGTAGCCGGCGGCTTGGGTGTATAATCAATCAAAACACGGTTTATACCGGGAACCTCGGTGATGATCCTCTGTACGAGATGGTCGATGAGTTCATCCGAAAGATGCTCCACGGTCACTTCCATTACATCCGTGGTGTTGATGGCGCGGATGATGCAGGGCCAGTCGAAGGTGCGCTTGCCGTCCTTAACACCTGTTGACTTGAAATCAGGTACGACTGTGAAGTACTGCCATACCTTGCCTTCAAGTCCGTTCTTTGCAAACTCTTCACGAAGGATCGCATCCGATTCACGTACGGCTTCAAGACGATCTCTTGTTATCGCTCCCGGACAGCGTACTCCGAGTCCTGGTCCCGGGAAGGGCTGGCGGTATACCATGTTTGCGGGAAGGCCCAGACGCTCACCCACAACACGTACCTCATCCTTGAACAGTATCTTAACAGGCTCCACGAGCTCGAACTTCATATCTTCCGGAAGACCGCCCGCGTTATGGTGTGCCTTTATCCCCGCCTCGCTCTCAAGGATATCCGGCCAGATTGTACCCTGAGCGAGGAACTCTATGCCGTCGAGCTTACCTGCTTCTTCGGCAAATACATCTATGAATTCACCGCCTATTATCTTCCTCTTGGTCTCGGGATCGGTAACTCCCGCCAGCTTATCCAGGAAACGATCGGTTGCATCAACATAAATAAGATTTGCCTTCATCTGGTTCTTAAATACTTCGATGACCTGCTCCGGTTCACCCTTTCTGAGAAGGCCGTGATTTACATGCACGCATACCAGCTGCTGCCCTACAGCCTTTATGAGAAGTGCCGCAACAACGGATGAATCCACTCCTCCGGAAAGTGCCAGAAGCACCTTCTTGTTACCTATCTGTTCGCGGAGCGCGGATATCTGTTCCTCTATGAAAGCATCCGCAAGTTCCGGCGTCGTTATCCTGACCATATCATCAGGTCGTCTGTCATTAACCATTCCTGTTCTCCTCCTGATCTGTTATGTTTTTAATGTTATCATCATCTGCAGTCCCGTCATTACTTATCAGCGATATCACTCGCATGGACGCCGCAAAGAAAGCAAGCAGCGTTACCTGTAACATTACCCTGTTACCCGAATCGGCTATACTCTCCCTGAGGGCATCATCCCTTGCAAAGCTAACCGCGATCGCCGTAAGAAGATAGGCCGCAAAACAAAGATCCCAATATGTCTCATTATATCCCGTCTTTCCGGAACGGGCAATAAACCACATGACATACACACCTGTGATGAGCATGGGGAACAGTCCCCATCCGCTCTGATTGGATAGATTTTTAATAAAAGCCTTCGCATTTTCAATATACAATATCCTGTCATACAGAAACAGTACCGCATTTGCAAGAACAAGAAACGTAATGACCGCAGCTCCCGTATACCTGTCAGCCATGTTACGGATCCTGTCCCTGATAAAGATAACATAGACCGAAATGCCTGCGATCGCAGCCATCTGTATGATCGCCTTAAGCGGTGTAAGAAAAGTATAAGGTGCGTCTATCTTCATGAAAAGGAAAATCCGTATATCATATACTACGGTAGAAACAAGGATCGGAACAAGGAATACCGTAAACAGCTTTTTGCCTGGATACTTAAGTGAAGAGAAGCATAGAAGAAGAATGAGCGCCGCGATACAGCCCTCCATACGCAGGAGTGCCATCATGGTAAACAAAAGTCCCATAATGAATGCACCCTCTATCCTGCCGTCATTCCCGGGCTCTGCCTCATTTTCATAACGCTTTACCGTCAGGACACAAATGAACATATAGCACATGAAATATCCGTTGGACATGACCCACTCTGTCATAACAATATAAGGCATAGAGCATATCAGAACGGCAGTCAGTATTGCCGTTACGATAACTGCCTTCTTTTTATCAAATCTTTCCCTGCACTTTTCAAACAGTGAAAATATAACAAGTAACAGAGTATTGATATTCATAAAAGCCTGTATGCCAAAGCCTTCATCAAATCCGTAAACAAACGGAAGGGTATTGAGGATCGCGCTTGCCTGCCCCACATCAGTGAGAAATACATTGAACTGCATGCGAAGACCGCCGTTATGTGTAAGTGCGTTCGGATACATATGATAATAATACAGTGAGTCATTCGAAACACTCACCGGAAGCAGTCCGGATGTTGAAATAACGCTGATACATAACACTGCTATTAATGTGAGCAGAACATATCCGACGGAAAGCTCTTTCCAATACGCACGTCTGCTCAGTATAACAGCACATATAATAACTACGGTCAGACAGAGTACCGTTATCACGACCATATTGAAAGGTATTCCGGTCGTGATCAGCAAAAAGGACCCAAGAGTATATATCGACAATCCCACGGGAAAGCTTATAAGGATCTCGAACAGACCTGCCTTTTTTCCGTAAGAAACCGCGGCCGTAAAAAATCCTGTCACAAACAGAACACATATCACGACAGTCTGTCTTATAAAAAATCCCGCGCTCATATCCCCGATAAAGGAGGTTATCATCTCACTCATCGTCTGCAACCTCCTTATGATATGATCCCTTTACATTATTGTCGTAGTAATTTTTTGTCATTATATAGATATCTTCTTCATCCACACCGTCAACGGTATTCCAAAGTATCATAAGTTCATCGGAATCAAAGACCGTTTTGCCGTTTCCGTCAGGAGATATGTTCATATATGCCTTTATTGCATTCAGATACTCATAATAATACCAGTAATAACTGAAATAATTGCCCGGCTCATCCGGAATATCATTATACAAAAAGCAATAACGGAACATATCACTGGTGATACCCAGCTCCTCAAAATCACTATCTATGCGCCCCTTATCCATAGGTACTTCCGCCACATTTTCATCCCGTACGACCTTTGCGCCGGCATAATCCAAAAACCAGCATATGTCCTTGGAATGATGATATGCATACAAAAAATGTTTTCCATGTCCTTCCGCCTCGGGAACTATATATTCATCCTTCTTGACATATACGGTCCTCCCTTTGAACAGAAGCAATAAAAGGCTATCGGGATATTCACCGTTTTCAAGAAACTCAGTCTGATAGAAGGTCTGATTTACAGGCCTGAAAACAGGTAAAAGCTTATTAAGCAGCCTTACATTGTACAGCCCGCTCATAACCACGATCAATACTCCGAAACACAGAAGGATACGGTTCTTATATTCTCTTTTTATCCTTATAAGGATCCCCGCGATAAGCGCAAGCCCTATGATAACAAGATAACGCATCTTTTCCTACTTTCTGTTAAACAGCTTCTTAAGTGCCTCCATGCCGTATTTCCACAATCCCGCCAAAGTCTTTCTGTTTATGATACAGTTAACGATAAGAAATACGGTTCCGACTGCCGCGCTTACGACCTGATCTTTTGTTATCGTAGCATAAGCCGCATATACCACATACATGATAAGCGAAACCGAAAACATCCCGATCCTGTATTTTACGGGATAGCATTTTTTTGAAAAATATGTCCCGATGGCAAAATATACGATGTAGGTGACTGCCGTTGCAAGCGCCGCACCGATACCTTTATATCGCGGCACCAGCAGAGTGTTTCCGATCAGATTGCATATTATCGCCGCAAGCGAAGCATAGTTAAAATACTTTATCTTACCTGTAAATTTAACACCCTGTCCCGTCATCTCAAACATGATGCTCAGTATGGGCATAAGCGTAAGAAACGGGATTATATAAACCGCTTCCCTGTAATCCCTGCCAAGTATCAGAACAATAAGTCCTCTGAATATCGTAAGCAGGAAAGCTGCACACATACAGAGGAACTGCACCTTGTCAAACATATCCGCGAAGAAATCCTTACACTCTTCTTCCGGACGGCTCTCATACTTTTCCATCGCAACCGGTGACCAGAAAGCGACGAAGGTTATCTTGACCGTCAGGATTATTGTCATGATCTGCATGGCGGAACCGTATATCCCGGTTTCGGAAAAATCATTGAATATCTTGATCGACCACTTATCCATCGACGAGAGCAGCCACTCCATAAGAAGCATGGGGATGAACGGTATCCCGTATGCGAGCAGCTCCTTTTCGCTTACATCATGTCTTGTGATCTTTATCTTTCGGGTCACATACAGATACCTGATACCGATCAAAAGCGTGACCGTACCCAAAGATAATGTAAATGCATACATGACAACCCTGAAATCGCTGCCGAGAAGATATGCAAACAGTATTATGAACGAAACATTGAGAACCTTCGAGAGAATGTTAAGGTTAGAGTAAAGAACTCCGTTCTGCTCCATCCTTATGTTAAGGAACAAGAACCTCTCAAACACCGAGATAACGGTATAAGCGACCACGGGTATTATGATATTGATCCCGCTTGCTCCGAACAAAAATGTGTTGAACAGATCCGAAAAAAGGACATATACCGCCGATAGTATAAGTATCAGAATAAAGGGCGGGATGAGGCACTGTACAAAAAGCGTCTTCCTGTTGACTCCTTCCTTATAGAAATATCTTATATATGCCTGATCGAGTCCCAAAATGGCAAAAATATAAATTACGGTAACTGCCGTAGTGAACATCGTTGTCTTCCCGTATTCCTGTGTCTCAAGAACACGGGTAGTCAGCGGAAGCTGTATGAGTCCGAGCAGCAGCACCACGAAATTACCGTAAAAATACTTTATAAAACTTGTCAGCAGGGATTCCTTATTCTCCCGTTCCATTCTTTCCCCTTGCTTCCTTGACAACATCTATAAGAAACGGCGGTCTGTTACGGCTGGCGTCCAAGGTACGCCACAGATATTCTCCCAGTATTCCGAGCATTAAGAGTATCATTCCAGTAGAAAACAGTATCAGGCACATAAGGGAAGCCCAGCCGTCTATCGGAGTTCCGATCGTAAGCCGCTCGATTATGACTTCTATTATCCAGAAGAACGAGATCACTGCACATGTGACACCGACGCCTGACATAAACCTTATCGGGAAATACGAAAAACTCATCATCGAATCCATTACCAGCTTAAGCTTCTTGCTTAATGTCCATCTCGATTCACCGACTTCCCTGTCTTTACGGTGGAAGTATATCTTATCCGACTTAAATCCGACCCACAAAACCTGAAGCGTAAGTGCCGAATTTTTTTCATCAAGCATCTCAAGAACACCTATGACCTGCCGGTCGAGCAGGTAACAGTCAAATCCGCCCACGGGCATATTCTTGTCTATACACTTGCGTACGATGCCGTAATACATGTTTGCGAAAAATTTCTTTACAGCCGAATCGTCCCTCTCGGCACGCACTGCAAGGACCACTTTATTCCCGCGCTTCCAGCTGTCATACATTTCAAGGATAAGCTCGGAATCCTCCTGAAGATCCGCCTGCTTTGTGACCGCACAGTCACCCGTGCAGACTGACAGTCCTGCCAGTATCGCCGAATGTTCTCCGAAATTCCTTGACAGCTTTACACACTGCACATTGGCATCCATATCCCGGATCTCATTCATTATTTCCCACGAATCATCACCGGATCCGTCATCGACAAACACTATCTCATAATCTCCGAGCTTATGAAGGATCTTCTCCTTCATATCCTCATATAACATCATCAATGTGTCCGAATTATAGTACACCGGTACTACTATCGATATCTTACTCATATCCCAGACCGCTCCCAAACATCCTCAAGGATCAATTACCTATGTCATATCATCAATCGTGCCTGCTGCCGCCGACCATCTCAAGATATTTATCGTAATCCCTTATATATTCATTACCGTCATAGTGTTCGCTTGCAAGGACCAAAAGCACGGAATCTCTGGAAAAATCGTACATATCCTTCCATAACATCGTGGGCAGATATAAGCCCATCCTTGGCCGGTCAAGTTCCACGATATCATATTCAAATCCGTTGTCTATCCTGACCTTGCTTGAACCGGAAACATTTATAAGTACAAATTCCGTCTTCCTGTTCGCATGACGTCCTCTTATAACACTGTCATCGCTTCCGTAAATATAGAACACTCTCTTCACGGTAAACGGAACATCCACTCCGCCGCATTCCGCCACCACCAGGTTTCCGCGTTCATCCCCGTATTCCCCAAATTCGATTATCCTGTATTGATCCTTTATACTCATAACAGATTCCCTGTAAACTTATCTTTTCCTGCCATCCATTTTTACACCTTCAGCATCAGACGAATGCATTCAGCACGTCTATCGTATAGTCCAATTCTTCCTTAAGCATACCATTGAACATTGGAATGCTCAACACTTCGTTTGCACAGGCCTCGGTGACCGGATAATCACCCTTCTTATGACCCAAATACTCATATGCCTGTGCAAGATGAGGCGGTATGGGATAATGGATGATCGTTGAGATACCGTTCTCCTTAAGATAACTGATGAGTTCATCCCGTCTCTTACATCTGATAACATACTGGTGGTAAATATGATCGGAGCCTTCCCTTACCTTCGGCAGTTCTATCTGCGGATTATTAAGACGTTTATCATATTCGGCCGCTATCCTTTTCTTCTCTTCATTCAGCTCTGCGGCATGCTTAAGCCTTACCGACAGGAGTGCAGCCTGTATTTCATCCAGTCTTGAATTGGTCCCGACGACCATATTGTAATACCTTTTCTCACTTCCGTAATTACGGTATATCCTCATCTTTTTTGCTATCTCTTCATCATCCGTGACTATCGCGCCCCCGTCACCGAAGGCTCCGATGTTTTTGGAAGGATAAAATGAAAAGCATCCTATATCGCCAAAGGTCCCGGTAGTCCTGCCCTTGAACTTTGAGCCATGTGACTGCGCACAGTCTTCCACAAGACGGAGGTTATGCTTTTTGCAGATATCCGTTATCTCATCCATACGTGAAGCCTGACCGTACAGATGCACAACCAGAACTGCCTTCGTCCTTTCCGTTATCTTCTCCTCTATACGGGATGCATCTATGTTAAAATACTCATCCGGTTCAACAAAAACAGGTGTCGCTCCGTTAATGGTGATACCCATCACGCTTGCAATATAGGTATTTCCCTGCACGATAACTTCGTCACCCTTGCCTATCCCGAGTATGCGAAAAGCAAGCCACAATGCATCCAGCCCGTTTCCGAGACCCACGCAGTACCGTGCTCCTATATAAGCTGCGAACTCTTCCTCGAAGGATTTAAGTTCCTTTCCCATTATGTACCAGCCGGATCTCAGCACACGTAATGCGGCTTCTTCGAACTCATCCTGATACTGATAGAATCCCCTGTCCAGTCTGTTGGTCTGAATCTCCATTTTCCTGTTTTCCATAATGATCCTCATTACCCCTTCATCATTGTTTTACCCGGTTTTCCAAAATACTCTTATACAGCATCACATGCCTCATAACATGCGCCTGTGTTGTATAAAGGTTCCTGTAACGGTCGTAGAAAAATGATCTGTCTCTCTCAAGCTCTTCCGGATCCGTACTGAGCCTTTTGACACGTTTTACAAACTTCTCCACGCTTTCCTTGGTATAAAGGTTTTCTTCCTTGCCGATAACCTCCGGAAGGCCTCCCGCACTTGTCGATACCACACAGCATCTGCGGCTCATTGCCTCAACTGCCGCCTTTCCGAATGATTCAAACATGGAGGACATCACAAACACATCAACCATATAATAATAATCCGATATCTCCGCCTGCGACAGATCCTGCATATAGATGAGCTTATCTTCACCTATGGATGCCGCGATCCCCTTTCGTATCCTCTCTACGATCGCTCCGTCCTGTTCTTCATATACGGATATGACCAGTGCGACTTTAAAATCCACGCCGCCTTCCTTAAGTTCACGCACGAGCACGGGGACAAAATCCCAATCCTTTTCCTCTGATATGCGTCCCGCAAATCCGATAACGAATTCATTGTCAGCGATACCGTACTTATCCCGCATGATCCCTCGTCTGCCCGGATCGTATATATTAAATACAGGACTTATCGTATTTGGAATAACATTTACGTCAGTGCCTATTTTATCTTTAAGCCACAGGGCCTTATTATATTCCGTTGTACATATCATGCCGGCCGAATGCTTCATCGTCGCCTTTATGCACAGCTTTGAATGGATACGGTAGCCGTATGCCAGTCCCCTGTCCGTGTAGACAAAGGGGATGTCCTTAAACATTCCAAGGCATCTTAAAAAACCGTACGTTATCAGTGATTCCGACATTGACACGTGTATAAGATCCGGCTTCTCCTTCCTGACTATCCTTAGGAATGACTTTATCCTCGAAAGAAAGTTCAGGATCCTTGCGGCCTTATTCCTCTCCCTGTTCTCATCCGAATCATATTCGACGACACGGAAGGAAAAATCATCCATTTTTTTATTTAGCAGCTTCGGACAGGCCACGACCGGCTCAAAACTGCCTTCCTTTACCAGCCCGTCGCACAATGTCCATGTGGAAAGCTGTCCTCCGCCCGGAAGATCTATGGGATATTCCATGAGGTACAGTATCTTCATTTTTTCCCTCCGGGATACCATCCGTTCTTCAATATCTTTGCTCTTGAACACGGGCCATGCTGTATGCTGCATTTCCTTCCCTCTGTCAGATCATCGGCAAGTATCAGCACGTTCTTTGCGGCGACCTGGGGATTCCACAGCTTGGCCATCTGGTTATAAGCAGCCGTTCCGTATCTTACGCACAGCGAAGGATCATCAAGAAGCTTCTGAAGCTGTTGTGCAAGTGATTCAACGCTTCCGTTCTTAAATATGAGTCCGGTCCTCTCATTCCTGACAAGCCACGGAGCCGCACCGGGTGCATGGGATACCACTGTCGCACATCCGGCGTTTAAAGCCTCATAGATCACGGAGCCCCATCCTTCAAGAAAATTGGATGTCATGACATATATCTTGGAGTCTGCCATCTTCTCCCTGATCTCATCGGGTGACATGAAATCCACAAATGATATTATGTCCGATAAACCGTTCATTATGGAATACATCTGAACGCGCTTGCGTTCTTTGCCTTCACCCACAAAAACGATCCTGAAAGCATAACCCTTATCCCTTAATATCTTTGCTGCCTTTACAAGAAGGTCGGGTCGTTTAAGCCTCAGCATCCTTCCCGCCCAGAGTATTGTCGGCATATCCGCATGACCTGTTTCCCGGTCGGCCGCAATGCTCTTTCTGTCCATAAGTTTCTTTACATCATACTTTTTATGTTCGGGAAAATATCCGAACTTATAACATTTCCCGGGATAACTGTTTAACATCATCCTGTAATCCCATGCCGTGTATGCGCTTGCAGCGAGTACATATATATTCTTACGCCTGTTTCGCACATGGAGATGGAGATACTTTTTGGTAAGTCTCGGGATAAAGAACTTGATCAATCCTTCCTTAAGAGGCCTCTCGGAATACCTGAAGGTTATCTTATTAAGTTCAAGACGTTCCTCGATATATATCTCGGGAGCTGTCCCCATCACGACAAGATCGCTGTCTCTTCCGAGCTTAAGTGCCTTTTGCCGTATCTCATCCGATACATACGTCTTTATAACGTAAGGCGGAACATCCTCCTTGCCCCAGCCCATAGTCGAGCGGAAGCCTTCTATCGGCTCGGTCTCAACAAAGGTAAAACCGTCACCGAGCAGTGCATACCATTCATCGCACAGCGCCTTCTGATGATGATTAAAATAATTCGAAAAGAACGTTAAAGTTTTGATTTCCATAAGCTTTTACCCTACGATCAATTTGGCTGCCTCTACCATAAAACACTCAAAAAAGTAAAGCGGCGAATACCCGTTGTCCCGGTATATCCCATACTTTATCCTGACACGATCCATTGCTTTTTTTACACTCCTCTCATGGCTGGTCCCGTTCATAGTAAAGTCGGCGATCACCGTGTTCCTTACAACGGTCCTTACCCCTGCCTTCCTGAGCCGTAATATCAGATCGTAGTCATCATGTATCGTTTCATTCCTGTATTTGTATTTATCGTATATCTCTTTCCTGATGAATGTCGTCGGATGGTTCCAGTCCCTTGATGTTGCATATCTTCTGTATCTTGCATGCTTGATAAAGGTCTTCCCTCCCGGCATATGCATCAAAAGATCCGCGTAGAACAGATCGAAAGGTTCCTCCCTGTAAGCTGACAACACTGTTTCAACGGCACACGGTTCATACCAGTCATCCGAATTGATCATGCCTATGATATCACCCATTGCAAGCCTTATACCCTTGTTCATGGCATCATATATGCCATTGTCGGGCTCTGATATCACGGAATACG
>JAFSZZ010000037.1 GCA_017458765.1 Lachnospiraceae bacterium
CAACGCGGATTATGAAGGAGTATATCATGTAACTCCGATCACAACGAACCTGGAAGAGTACTACACAGCTCTGAACGCGAAAGTTGACGCAGGACAGACACCGGATGTATTCATCGTCAGCCCGGGTCCGAACCTTACAACATATGTAGCACCCGGCGTAGCAGCCGACCTGACAGATTATCTGGCAGACGGCTGGAAAGATACTTTCTCAAGTGATGCTGTATTCGCTCAGCAGACCTATGACGGAAAGATCTACGCAGTACCGCTCAACATCGCAGCTGCCTGCGTATTCTACAACAAGGATATCTTCAAGGAAGCAGGCGCAGAAGTTCCGAAGACATGGGATGATCTCCTTGCAGCATGCGAAAAGATCAAGGAGCTTATTAGCTGCACTGATGGTCTTGGGATTGTTCCAGCTCTCTTCACCTGCATCGATCTTAGCAAGGTCTACGCCTTCTCTGTCGCAGAGGTAACCAGCGAGCATTGACAGGCACCATGCGGTACCGGCGCTGATGGTGATCGGTGTGTATCCTGCATCCTGCAGCTTCTGGCAGGCGTCAAGGAGCTCTTCATAAGTTGTCGGAACTTCTGCTCCGGCATCCTCAAACATCTCTGTGTTGTAGAATACGCATGCAGCTGCAATGTTAAGAGGTATAGCATAGATACCGGGGCCGTCGCCGCCATCATCACCATATGTGCCGCCTGCAAATACAGCATCACTGGTAAAGGTCTGCTTCCAGCCGTCAGCATTAAGATAGTCATCCATCTTGGCAGCTACGCCTGTTGTTGCATAATCATTAAGGTTTGCACCGGGAGAAGCGATGAATACATCGGGAGTCTCGCCTGCCGTAACAAGAGCATTGAGTTTGTCATAGTATTCCTCAAGGTTTGTTGTGATAGGTGTGCAGTGATATTTTCCTTCAAAATCCTTGTTGAACCTGTCAACCGACTGCTTGTAACCCTTGGTGATAAGGTCTTCCGAAGCCTCAAGATCATCCCATATCATAAAGGATATCTCCTGAACCTCTCCGTCTGCCGCAGGTGCCTCTGCCGCGTCATCTGCAGGTGCCTCCGCCGTATCATCCGCAGGTGCCTCTGCTGCAGGTTCTTCTGCCTCAGACTGAGCCGGAGCTGATGTAGCGGGTGTGTTTCCGCCGCAGCCGGCAAGCATGCTCAG
The DNA here is from genome assembly GCA_017458765.1 of Lachnospiraceae bacterium. Taxonomy (GTDB): domain Bacteria; phylum Bacillota; class Clostridia; order Lachnospirales; family Lachnospiraceae; genus UBA2868. Next base: position 1,178 of record JAFSZZ010000037.1, read on the forward strand.
AGTCATTGCTATACTGAGACCGATCGCCAATAGCTTTTTCATTTTCATACCTTTTTCCTCCTACATAATAAAGATTGTATTTATATCAATACAATTTATATAATAATCCTTTTAATCCCTGCTTGCAATACTTAATTTATTCATTAAACAAATTAGAGTCACGGGGACAGGTTCCGCGACTCAAAAACCCCGTGATCATACATTTAAACTGAATGACCACGGGGCCTGAATAATCTTTATCACTGAGTCACGGGGACAGGTTCCCTGACTCATTCCTTCTCAAGGAATTTGTATACGATAGCCGCCAGCGCGCCCCCCACAAGAGGTCCTACGATGAACACCCACAGGCATGCAAGCGCATCCTTCCCTGCAAAGATTGCCGGGCCAAGGCTTCTTGCCGGATTGACACTAGTTCCGGTAAGTCCTATACCAAGGATGTGTACAAGGACCAGAGTAAGTCCTATGATAAGTCCTCCGAACGAACCGTGGGCAGCCTTCTTTGATGTAACACCCAGTATCGTAAGCACAAAGATGAACGTAAGGAGTATCTCAACCAGGAGTCCGGCTATCACGCTTCCGTTTACTCCCGCAAGACCGTTTGAACCGTATCCTCCGGTCATGTCGACTACTCCGCCGAGACTAAATATCGCTGCCAAAAGAGCGGAACCCGCAATCGATCCGAGACACTGTGCCACAATATAACCTCCAAATTCGGAGCCGCTTAAGCCTCCGTTCATATATACCGCCAATGATACCGCGGGATTGATATGGCAGCCGGAAATATTTCCGACACAATATGCCATTCCCACTATAACAAGACCAAAGGCAAGTGCAGTGAGCAGATAACCGCTTCCGTAACTGCTGTCACAGCCCACCAGCATTGCGGTACCACAGCCCATAAACACGAGTACACAGGTACCTATAAACTCCGCTACATATTTCTTCATTTCGATCGATCTCCCTTCTCCGTATAAATAATACGTGCATTAGAACACCATTAATGAAAATATACCACAATTTTGCCATTACTTGCAAGCATCCATAAGAGTCACGGGGACAGGTTCCGTGACTCGCTTTTTGAGTCAGGGGACCTGTCCCTGTGACTCTGCCTGTGACTCTGAGTCAGGGAACCTGTCCCCGTGACTCGCTTGCTCTTTGAACAGTATTTCTGTTTATTCCTGTTATTCTCGAAATCTGCCGTATTGACATTCCTGTTTTTTTCATTTTAAAAAGGATCTCTTCCCGTTTCTCTTTTGAATACTGTGATATCTTCATCGGATTATCGCCGCCTGTAAGTCGTATCGTTTTTTGCAATGCTTCTGCTTCCGACAGCATGTACCTTTTATTTTCCTCCAGGAATTCATCCTGATTATCCTCAAAAACAAAATCTCTCAATACTCCAAGATCCTTCGCCACCGCGATTACCGCTTTAATATCACATATGGTCTTCTCACCTTCTACCGACGACCACGAATTCCATTTATACTCATTTGGGCGGCAAATTCCTGCTTTCCATGGATTTTGCAAAATATACCTAAAGACCGCGATCAGGTATCTGTCGTCTTCAACAGGCTCGCTTTTGTATCGATCCTGAAACAAATGACCAACGCGATCATACTTGTGATTGAAGTGATACACATAGCTGGATGCAATTTTCTTGATAAAAACATCCGGACCTTCTTCATTATGCAGCAAAAGATGGATATGGTTGTCCATAAGACAGTAAGCACAAATAACCGTACCCGTCTCTTCCCGAAAACGTCGCATACATTTCAGCATTTTCATCCTGTCTTCATCATCAAGAAAAATCTCCTGCCTGTTAATACCTCTCAAAATCACGTGATAATAACCACTTCTGCTCCTTTTCCGTCTGGTTCGAGCCATTTTTCTCCTATCCTGTAACTTTCATACAAATAAGCAGTATGATATTACATTTCATATTTCTGATAATTATGGGGTTGTGGCGTAATGGATTTCGCCTGATCTGTAAAATATGCCTCTTGAATTGAAAATCAATACATATCTCGTGTAACCTATATTAATACCTCTACTTAAGCTACGTCAATTAGACGATTCAAACAAAATACGGGGCTTTTCATGCCCCGTAAATACATTGATCATTATGCAATTTTACCTAAATGAGTCGCGGAACCTGTCCCCGTGACTCTAAAACTAAACCTCAGTCCTCAATATCGTCTTCATTTGCTACAGCCGAAATAACCGATGAAACCGCTGCTACCACCACTGCCGTAACTATGACTATGAATAATATGCCTACAAATAAGATCATAAGAACATCTCCTTTGCTTCACTTGAAACAACTATAACACCTAGTCGGTAAAATTGTCAAAATATCCCTGTATGAGGATGAACGGTGTTCCCTTGTCACCCGAACCGCTGGTAAGATCGCAGAGAGAACCGATAAGATCCGTAAGCTGTCTCGGGGTGGTACCCTGCGAAGCCATGTTCCCCTTAAGATCTTTATCCTTGGCCTTGATGCTCTTTGTTATCGCATCCTTGAGTTCCTGTCCGCTTAAATGCTTAAAATCATTGTCTGCGAGATATTTAAGTTTAAGCTCATTGGGCGTTCCTATAAGTCCGTCTGTAAATGCCGGTGAAACGACCGGATCCGCGAGTTCCCAGATCTTCCCCTTGGGATCCTTGAACGCGCCGTCGCCATATACCATAACTTCCACGTGCTTGCCGGTAAGCGCCAGCATCTGCTTCTGGATATCTTCAACGAGCCCCTGGCAATCGCGCGGGAAAAGTTTTACCTTATCCTCTGTCGATTTGTTGGAACCGAGCAGTCCGAATTTTTCATTGTATCCGCTGTCTCCGACCGGTGCATTGAGTATATCGTCAAGACCGAGCACTGTTTTTGCTCCGGCGGCTTTAAGTATCCTCTTGGTTCGGATCCTTGAATGTATGTCACAGGTTATCACACAGTCTGTGTAGTCAAGTATCGTTTTAGGCTGGTTTGCGAACACTATCTCTATATCGGCGCCTGCTTCCTGCACGATGTTTGAATAGTAATCAACATAATCAACGCCCGTGAACTCATGCTTGTTGTCTCCGAACAGTTCTCTGTATTTTTCAAGAGAAAGTACATCGCTGTAAGGATTGATGCCTGCTTCGTCTATCTGATCGTATGTAAGGAGGGCGTTTCCGACTTCGTCGCTCGGATATGAGAGCATAAGTATTATCTTACGGCATCCCATAGCTATTCCCTTTAAACAGATCGCGAAACGGTTTCTGGAAAGGATGGGGAAGATCACTCCTACGGTTCCCCCGCCCGTCTTGGTCCTTACGTCATCCGCAATATCGGCAACGGTTGCATAATTCCCCTGCGCCCTGGCAACCACCGATTCGGTAAGGGCGATTATGTCCCTGTCCCTTATCTTGATATTCTCACTGTTTACCGCGTCCATGACGCTGCTGACCGCTATATCCACAAGGTCGTCGCCCTGCCGGATGATAGGTCCCCTGATACCTCTTGATACCGTTCCGATCAATCTCTCCATAATAACCCTCTTCCTTAATTCATGAAAATAGTGTATTTACGGCATAAAATCCCGCAAATCCAATTATACATATATTGACAGACGATATCAAGGAAAACATAAGAGTCAAGGAACCTGTCCCCATGACTCCCCCTTGAGTCAAGGAACCTGTCCCCGTGACTCAAGGATAACATCAGGACCGTGACTCCCGGCTGTTTATGTGATATAATATGAATATGGGAAAAAAATATACGATCAACTGTAAAATGAATGAAACGGTGCTTGAAGCGCTGCGCAGGCAGGGCATCACAATAAATGCGCTTTGCGGAGGCCGCGGTAACTGCGGTAAATGCCGGATCCTCCTGGATGAAACGGGTATGAATGAGCCGTCATACGATGAGCTGACACTCATATCCGAAGACGACAATTCAAGAGGAGTGCGTCTTGCATGCTTTACCATCGCAGAGAGGGATATCGACGCGGTAAACGTTACTGTGATAGACGATCCCGATGCCGGTGCGCCCATTCTTACAGATTCCGAAAATATATTTACAAAGCCTGAACGTTCCGCCAAAAGGCACGGAACCTTTGCCGCCATAGATCTCGGCACCACTACCTTAGCCGCGAAACTAATAAAGGAAGGCGAAACGATATACACCGGCAGCCGGCACAATTCGCAGGCCGGCTACGGTGCGGATATAGTATCCAGGATCGATATATCGGTCAAGGGCTGGTCAAACGAACTGCGCACCTGCATCGAAAATGATATAAACGCTCTTTTATCGGAATTCCCCGAACAGCCGGAGCGTCTCATAATGGCAGGGAATACCGCAATGATCCATCTTCTGATGGGATATCCCGTTGACGGACTGGTAAAATATCCCTTCAGGCCGCATTATTCCGGTTGGCATAAATACGCCTTCCAGACAGAGAACGGAGCTGTTCCCTGTACCATACTCCCCAACCTGTCGGCTTACATCGGCGGAGATATCATATCTGGGCTGTATTATTGCGATTTTGCCTGGGATAACAGGGTAAATCTGTTCGTTGACCTTGGTACCAACGGAGAGATGGCCATAGGCAACAGGGATCAGATCCTCACAGCTTCGGCAGCGGCAGGGCCTGCTTTTGAAGGAACGCCCATAAACGTGGCTACCGATGTAGTAAAATGCATTGCCGATCTTAAGAAACGGGGTATCATTGATGAGAGCGGGCTTTTAAAGGATCCCTATTTTGATAACGGATATGTTTACGAATCGCAAGACGGCTGCGTCACCATGACCCAGCAGGATATCCGTAACATACAGATGGCCAAGTCGGCAATAAGGGCCGGCATCGCGATCCTTATGGACAGATACGGTGTCAATTCCCATAATATCGGACATATGTACCTGGCAGGCGGGATGGGCCACGGACTTGATATCGAGAGCGCGGTCTCGATCGGACTGTTCCCTGCCGATCTGGCGGACAAGGTAGTGCCTGTAGGCAATTCATCACTTGCAGGCTGTATCAAATACGGTAATCTTACAAGGGATGACGGTGATATTGACGACATACTCGCTGTATCACAGGAGATACTCCTGTCAAACGAGGAGGATTTTTCTCCCCTGTATTACGAAAATATGTTATTTGACTGACAGCACATCGCCGTAAGGCAGGAAATTCCCAAAGGACAAAGATAATGGCGGACAACCTTAAATACTACAAAATAAAGGATATCCCGATGAATATCCACGGCAGGATCGACACATCGTACGATCTTATCCCCCTTCTGTCAAACGGACACGGGATCGAGGTCAGCGTGCAGGGGTCGCAGTTATGGGCCGATGTAGAAGCCAATCATGAAAATTTCGAACCCTGGGTCGCCATCGAGATAAACGGCGAGCTCATAAGCCGTTTCATGCTCGATAAGGGATCTCACAGGCTGTGTCTCCTAAGGGGTGTTTCGCCTGAGCAGACCACTCGCGTTAAGTTATACCGTGAACTTCAGGCCATGAGCGAAGATCCTAAAACCTGTATTACGATAAAGGGACTGTGGACCGACGGGGATTTCAGGGAACCTCCTTCGTACGATCACAGATTTGAATTCATCGGCGACAGTATCTGCTCGGGAGAAGGTACCTACGGCGCACGGACCGACATGGACTGGACCGCTTACTGTATGAGCTACAGCCGTACCTATGCCAATCTCATCGGAAAAGAGCTTAATGCCGAGTGCCGTGTGATCTCACAGGGCGGCTGGGGTGTTTTCTCCGGATGGAATAACAACAGACGTCATGTGATACCTGATTATTACGAGCATATCTGCGGCCTGGCTTCCGGATATGCGCTAAGCACAAAAGGCGGAATGCTGCCGGCAGATGATCCGGATATTGATGTGGCAAAAATGAGTACTGGTGACAGATACGGTGCCGGCAGGGCGTACGATTTCGGTTCATGGGTTCCGGAAGTCATCTTCATAAACTTAGGTACCAACGACCGCGAAGGCTTCAACCAGCCTCCTTTTACCGATCCCGATACGGGAAAAACATACAGCTTAAGGACAGATCCCGATGGCTCTTTTTGCAGGGAAGATATAGAACTTATAATAAATGCGGCAGTCGGTTTTCTTAAAAAAGTGCGAAAAAATAACCCGGCTTCCCACATAGTCTGGCTGTATGGAATGCTGGGTTATGATCTTAACCTTACGCTTGCGGAAGCTCTGAACCGCTACAGAACGGAGAGCGGAGACGGTAATGTTGCTTACCTCGAACTTCCTTCGGTCAACGACCGTACCATAGGAGCGCGTTCACATCCGGGATATGAATCGCACAGGATAGTCGCGGGGATACTTACGGATTATCTGAAGACCGTCCTGTAACTGTTTATTCCGGGTCCGGAAGTTACTCATAATCAACCTTTACCATGGTCAGACCGCAAGCCGGAGCAGTAGCTCCGGCTTTTGTTCTGTCCTTTGCTTCAAGCAGTTCCCTCATGCTCTCCGGCTCTCTCTTTGAAAAACCGACCTCCAACAGCGTTCCTGTAAGTATCCTTACCATATACTGAAGGAAGCCCGTCCCATGATAAGTGAAGGTAATATATGCACCTTTTTTTACGATATCTATCCTGTCCACCTTCCTGACTGTCGATTTTTTCATTTTGGGGTTTGAGCAAAAGCTCCTGAAATCATGTTCTCCCTTTAGGATCTCCGCTGCCTGCCTCATCCTGTCAATATTCGGAGTTTCTTCTATATAATAAACATATTTTCTGTCAAATACGGGCTTAACGGGACCTGTAAAACAAGTATAACGGTAAGTTTTTCCGGTAGCATTATATCTTGAGTGAAATCTTTCAGATGCTTCTTTAACTTCCCTTATACAGATATCATCGGGAAGATATCTGTTCATATAATCCCTGATCTCATCTGCGTTTAGTTCCGTGTCGATAAGCGCATTGGCGGTCATTGCTCTGGCATGTACTCCCGCGTCGGTCCTTCCGGCTCCTATAACCTCAATATATGTATCAGTCATCCGGGACAGCACATTTTCAATCTTGCCCTGTATGGTCATATCAGTAGAGGGCTGGTGTTCCCAGCCCTGATACCTTGTTCCGTCATATGAGATTGTAAATCTGTAATTCTTTTTCATCGCCTTATGAACCTGTGTGTAATTGAGTCGAGGAACCTGTCCCCGTGACTCAAAAGCCATGTCCTCCGGATGAGTGACCACCGCCACCGCCTCCTCCGCCGCTTCCGCCTGAGCCCGAGCTTCTCGGAGAATATCTTTTGCTCTCGTGAAGGAATGTTACCTTCGGATCGGAGAAGGAAAAACTGGAAAACAGAGACTCCACAATAGATGCATCCGATGGTTTGACAGCGCTGGAGGCAATCCTTGCAAAGAAATAATTCAGGATGAGCGCCAGCAGGATCGCAAGACATGCATTTGATATATACTTCATCGGAGCAGCGATACGCTTGCCCTCGAGAACATCGGAGATCTCGGTAAATGCTTCCACGGCACAGGAATAATAATCGCCATTGGTGGCATACCTGTAGATATTGTCACCTATTATATCCATGATCGAACCTGTCAGCATATAGTGATAATCTCCCTCTGAATAAAACAGCAGCTGACGTGTGTCCATATCAATAAGGAACAGGATCCCGCTCTCCTCCGGAATAAGTGACCTGTAGTAGTTGCCGGCATATGAATCTGCATCGCCGTATTCATTATAATCCGTAGTGACCAGCATTACAAAACCGCCGTCCGAACTCTTTGCCATATACGGGATCAGATCCGCTTCTTCCTCGGGAGAAAAAAGGTCAGCCTCATCATCTATAAGTATCTGGTATCCGCTGTTATCATTCTCATAGAGAAGGTAGTTATCATTTTCTTCAACCGGAGAATACGAAAGCTCCGATGCCATGGCGGGAACAGTAACGTTAAGGATGACCGGCAATGCAGCGATAACCGATAAAGTAAATGCCTTCGAAATGAGAATTCCTATTTTTTTCATTAATTCTGATCTGTCCTTACGCACGGTCATCACCTCCCTTTCTGTCAAACTGAGGAAGTCTTCTTGTTGCAACCCTGTTATAATTGATCAGGGTATACCTGAAGCAGACCATGAACACTACGGCATCAAGTATACACAAAAGATAATAAGGGATGTCACTGACAACATCCAGGAAAAATGCCATAAGCAGTCCGATCACTATCGATATTACGCCCACGATTGTTATGGCTTTCTCAGGACCCGGCATCTTAACTTCCGACGGATTTGTTATAAGTTTCTTAAAGGCCTCTTCCTTTTCTTCCTTGGTCTTTTCCTTCTCATTTTTCAGATTTTTAAGCCTTTCCTGTCCCTTTTTGAAAATAACACCCTTATCATCTTCACCGGTTTCGGCTTTTCTGATGTCCGTTCTCTGGAGTCCGTTTATCACAAAAACTATGATGGTAAGTACTGAAGCTGTCAACAGTACTGCTTTCGGTGTAAGGACAAGGAAAAGATTAAGTAAAATGAATATCACAACTGCGAGGATGCCGGAGAAAAACAGATATTTCTTCGGATCTATTGGAAGATCCGCCGCAACCTTGCCTGTCTGCCCGTTTACGGTTGCATATGTTACCCTGTCACCGTTCCTGTAGGACATGAACCATACCGGAAACATGGCCGAATAGCCCTTCATGGTCCGTGAACTGAAGGCTGTACCCGGCTTATCATTGCTCTTATTATCGCCGGTTATCGTATATTTCCTGAATTCCCTTGTCTCCGATTTGATACGTTCTAAGGAATGATTGTACGCAAGAGCGGAAGCCTGTTTGGAATATACCTCCTTGCCCACATCTGCAATGTCTGCATAAAACCCGCTCATGTATGACGGTTCAAACGGCTGACGCTTGGTTATGTCATACGGTGCCAGAGCCTCACTTATATCATCGGAAAATGACGATGAGGCATCATAACTGAGCCCGTCATATTCTGCATCGATATTTCCGGTCAGACTGTAGTGCTTCGTTATTATATAGTCACCTGAACGATGCTCTGTCTGTCCGTTTAGCTTAACAGGACCCGACTGCTTTACATCATAGGACCAGTATGGCATATATATACCTCTGAATCCGTCGATGCACTTTTCGCTCTTATACTCTTTCGGAATGAACAGAGCCCGTTTTACAAGTTTGCGATAGGCCTCCTTACAATCTTCCTTGGTAATACTGAACGGAATGATGAACTCAGGCCTCTTCTCCTTAGCGATCCTTGAGCTGAGTATAGTGGAAGCGCCGCAGAAGCTGCAGAATGCCGCCGCGGTATTCTCATCCACACTCATAAGTTCACCGCCGCATTGCGGGCAGGTGTAGACCGTAACATCATAAGTCTCAAAGCCGTCGTCTTCCGCCGGTTCGGCCTCCTGCGCCATGGACTGCTCTTCGGCATCATTTTCGACATCGAACTGTTTGGGATCGAAATCGGATCCGCAGAAGTCACACACCATCCTCTGCGTTTTGGCGTCAAATCTCAAATTTGCGCCACAATTAGGACATGCTATCAAATCACATTCCCCCTCCCATAAAATTATTTGTCAGCAACAAAAACCATCTCATCCGGGAGCAGCCTGACTATCACCCTCTCGAGTTCATCACTCTGAACCGGTTTGGTAAGATAATCTGTAAATCCGATCGCCAGATATTCCTTATCCGCTCCCTCAATTGCATTTGCGGTAAGCACGACTACAGGTGTCTGTTCTCTTTTGTACCTGTCGGTCTTCCTTAACTCCTCAAATGTCTCTATACCGTCCATATGCGGCATCATGTGATCGAGGAAGATCAGGTCGTAGTGGTTCTCCTCATACAGCTCAAGGCATTTGGACCCGCTGTCCGCGGTATCGATGGCAACTTCCGTATTTTTAAGCAGGAGGGTAAATATCTTAAGGTTGACCGAAACATCATCAACG
>JAFSZZ010000038.1 GCA_017458765.1 Lachnospiraceae bacterium
GTGGACTTACCGGCACCGTTCTCACCAACGAGAGCGTGGATCTCGCCTTCTTCCACTTCGAGATTAACATTGTCAAGAGCTTTTACACCCGGAAAGGTTTTGGTAATGTTTTTCATTTCCAGTATTAGATTTGCCAAAGTCGTTCCCTCCCAATGTTATTTTGTGTAAGAAATACTTTGTAAGAAATACTCCGTATTTCTTTTGAATACTTATTTCATAAGGGCTCCACCACTTCGTGGTACCCCTCATGACGAATCCTCGCCGCTAAGGCATCATAAGGAATCTCCCATCTTCGATGGTGCCCCCTTATGATCTTACTTACACATACAGGCGGGTTTTTGTGCCCGCCTGTATGTTTAGTTCAAGATTCTGTTATCCTTAAATTACTTAAGGTCATCCTCTGTGTAGTAACCAGAGTCAATAAGGAGCTCTTTGTAGTTGTTGATATCAGCAAATACGGGCTCGCAAAGGTATGAAGGTATAACGCCTGTACCATTGTCATAAGTCTTGGTATCGTTAACATCAACTGTCTCGCCTGAAAGGATCTGACCAACCATCTTAACAACCTGAGATGCAAGAGTACGTGTATCCTTGAAGATTGACATTGACTGCTTGCCTGCGATCATGTTCTGTACAGATACAACGTCACAGTCCTGACCGGTGATGATAGGCCACTCGCCATTGTAGTTAGCATCAAGAGCTGCAACTACACCCTGTGCTGTAGAGTCGTTTGAGCAAAGCCAAGCATCGATGTTGGAACCATCTGAGTAGTTCGAAGATACGATGTTCTCTGCACGGCTCTGTGCGTTCTCTGATGACCAAGAAGCTGTAGCAACCTGATCGAAGTCAAGCTGACCTGACTTAACAACGAGCTTACCCTCGTCGATGTAAGGCTGAAGAACGTCGATAGCGCCCTGATAGAAGTATCTTGCGTTGTTGTCGCCGGGATCACCAGCGGTAATCTCAAGATTGAAAGGACCTGCTTCAGTATCAAGCTTTAACTGATCCCTGATGTACTCGCCCTGCTTTGTACCTACCATGTAGTTATCGAATGTAGCATAGTATGAAACTGCATCCGTGTTCATGATAAGACGGTCATAAGCGATAACGGGGATGTTCTTTTCCTTAGCTGTTGCAAGAACTGTTCCAAGAGAATCACCTTCGATAGAAGCTATAACCAGAACTCCACATCCGTTGTTGATCATGTTCTCGATCTGAGAAACCTGAGTCTGAACGTCGTTAGAAGCGTACTGAAGGTCAACCTCGTAACCTGCTGCCTTAAGCTCAGCTTCCATGTTGGAGCCGTCCTGATTCCATCTCTGAAGATCCTTGGTAGGCATTGCAACACCAACCTTCATGTTGCCTGCCGGAGCTGCTGCATCATCTGCAGGAGCTGCTTCCTCTTCTGCTGCAGGAGCTGCTTCCTCTTCTGCTGCAGGAGCTGCCTCCTCTGTTGCTGCGGGTGCTGCCGGAGCTGCATCTGCTGCAGGAGCCGATCCGCCACAGCCTGCAAGTAATGTAGCAACCATTGCTACGCTAAGAACTGCACCAAGTAATTTCTTCTTCATTCTTGATTTCCTCCCTTTGAAATTGTCATGCGGCATGAAAATCATACCGCTGCTTGTTACAGTTCATACTATATCATCAAATCCATAGTACAAAATTGTTAAGAACTAAAAATTTTTGTTCACAATTCGTTCATTTTTGATTTTTGATAGCATTTTTTTGTTGCGGGTATAGCACAGCGCAAATTTATGCTATATTTGCGTCACTGGGTGACTGTTTGAATCGGGCAACAATCCGGATCAGGCTCAAAATACTTCGGATTGTTACTTCACGTTTATATATACATCCTCCTTGAGATGATATCCGCCGTCTATGATGGTTTCTTCCATGTTATCCTTGTATACCGCTATGGGTTCAAGCTTTATGAACGGAACGTCATAGGTTCCGTCGTTATACCGGGTTGCGGTCTTTATCTCCTCGCCCTTTGCAAGGCTTACAGCATATTCCGCCGCCTTTTTCGCAAGATTCTCAACCGGTTTGTATACCGTCATCTCCTGCGTTCCCTCGACTATCCTCTGGCAGGCGTCAAGGTCGGCGTCCTGGCCTACGACCACAACCTTGCCGGCAAGCCTCATTTCCGACAGCGCCCTTATCACAACTCCGGCGAGCGCATCATTACCGCACATTATCGCATCGGCCTTCTTTACGAGTTCCTCATTTTCATTGACATAATCATAGGCTATCTCGGATCTCCAGCCCTCGCAGTGACATTCGCCTATTATCTTCGCCGCATTCTTCCTTGACTGGTAATCGAAGCCTTCCGCCACCTGCACAACATTATTGTCGGATTCGGGTCCCTGAACCTTTATAACATTTTTGTTCTTGCCGAGTTTTTCATATATCGCCTGCCCCATCAGATCGCCGACCTTCTCATTGTCGAAGGATATATACAGATCGACGTTTGAATCGGTGATGAGCCTGTCATAACACATAACGGGAATGCCGGCCTTCTTGGCCTTTAAAACAACATCCTGAAGGGCTTTCGCATCTATGGCAACAACAACTATCGCATCCACTCCCTTGTTGATGAAGTACTGTATCTGCGATATCTGCTCCTCTATCTCACCGTTTGCCGACTGGACGTTCACTTCGGCTCCAAGCTCCCTTGCGGTAGCCACGAACACGTCCCTGTCCCTCTGCCAACGCTCTATAACAAAAGAATCGAAACTCATACCTATCTGTATCTTCTCGGACTTCTTACCCGTTTCCTCTTTCTGGTCAGCTGTATCGTTTCCGCATCCCGTCGTTAATGATACGATCATGATCATACATACGGCGATAAGCAGCTTTGATGATCTCTTTCCGTATTTTGTAAAAATGCTCACTTATCTTCCTCCTTATTCTGCCCGGATCTTAAGAGAGTCACTGCTTTTCCTTATATTCCGTCGGAGTGACGCCTACATTTTTCTTGAAGATCCTGCTGAAGTAGTTCGGATCCGCGTATCCGACTTCCGTGCAGATCTCCTTCATGGACATATCCGTGCCGCTTATCAGCTGTTTTGCCTTGTTTATCCTTATAGATGTTAGATATTCTATAAAATTCTCCCCGGTCTCTTCCTTGAAAAGCTTACTGAAATAATAGGGACTGATATCCACCTCACGTGAAACATCGTCCAGGGATATATCCTTATTATAGTGCTCCGCTATATACGCCTTGGCTCTCTCTACTGAGGAAGCTCCCTGCTTCTCCTTGCTCTGCACCACATCCCTGCAGGCTGAGGCTATCTTGCTTATGAACCATTGCTGAATCTCATCCATGGTAGAAAGAGCCAACAGCGACGGAAGATAATCCTGCCTTGACAGAAAATGATATTCCATCCCGTTCTCCTCTATCGCAAGGTGCTCTGCCCATAAGACGAATTCAAGCACCTTGAGCTTTATATCGTTTAAATGGTCTCCGTAATTCTCCCTCATCCAGTCGAAGAACCTGTTGGCGGCGATAAGCGCCTCATTCTCGTTGCCCTTTTCCGTCATGTCAAACAGACGGCGCTCCTCATCTATCGGATAATTGTCCTCATAGCTTACTATTATCGGAAGATCCTCCACATGTGCGACCGTTCCGTCACTCTTTCTAAGGGCCCTCTGTCCTTCCTGATAAGAACGGGCGCATTCCTCAAGCTTTACGACAGAACCGATGCCCGCCCGGAACTTAACATCCACATACTGTCTTAGCTTTCGGATCATGGTCCTCGTCTTTTCGATTATCTCGATACGTTCCGTATATTCGAGGTTGTCCGTATCGTGCGGCACATATATGATCACACGGTTTGCCATCATCGAACCTATGATGCACTCATAGAACCCCTTGACGACTTCCCTTATCTCCTTGTAATAGGACTGCATTTTAATACCGGTTCCGACCGCATTTGTAAGATGATTGTCCGTCTTCTCGTCTCCCCACTCGAGAACTATCACAAAGCCGTAGTCCTTATCTATCGACAGAAGGCTCCTGAAGTTATCTATCTCTTCATCGTAATCATCCTGGAAAAGAGCCGTATATATCATGTTGTTCTCAATGATGGGGACGACGGTCTCAAGCTTTTCCTTTATGATAAGGTCCTGGGATCTTCTGTCCTTCTCCTCATCTATCATGCGCATCGCACGCTTAAGGACATCCACGATCCGCGCCTGATCCACGGGCTTGTTCAGATATTCAAGAACTCCCAGATTGATCGCTTCCCTTGCATAATCGAATTTATCGTATGCGGACATAACGATGAAGATCGTCGATCCGTTCATCGACCTTATCTCCTTCATCGCTTCGATCCCGTTGATGCCCGGCATCTGGATATCCATAAATGCTATGTCCGGACGGAAACTCTCCGCAAGCTCGATCACCTTCCTTCCGGTCTTGGCCGATTCCACCCGGCAGATGTCCGGGAAATTCTTCTCTATTATGAATCTGAGCGAATCGATGACTATACCCTCATCATCCGCAAGCATTATCTTATACATCCGTCATATCTCCCTGCTGTTTTTCATCATCCGCACCGCTGCCCTGTTTTATATCATTGCCGACAGCAGCTGCCGTTCCCGCGGGCACACGTATCACAACCTCCGTGCCCTTGTTTTCTCCCTCCGAATATATATTAAATACATTATCGACGTTAAAATGCAGATCGAGCCTTGCGATGACATTATTAAGCCCGATCCCGTTGGAATCCCCGGTAGGCTCGGATTTTACCAGTTCATCCGACAGTATCCTGTCTATCATTTCCTGGTCCATACCTATGCCGTTATCCCTTACCGAGATGCACGCCCTGTCATCTTCCCGATACACCGACAGCTTTATCACTCCGTCCCAGTCGATGTTCCTGATCCCGTAATTGACAGCATTTTCGATGATAGGCTGGAGTGTCATGCTCGGGATCTCAATTCCGGTCAGCGATTCATCTATGTCCTTCTCAAAATGGATATCCCCCGAAAACCTTACATTCAGGATATAGACATAATTGTCGACCAGCTCGATCTCATCGGCAATGGTCGTAAGTTCATTGTCCTTTTTGATGTTGTATCTGAAAAAATCAGCCATCTTACGGATATATGTATTGGTCCTGTCCGCGCCCTCGAGCATCGCAAGCTGGGCGCCGGCATTAAGCGTATTGAAAAGGAAATGCGGATTTATCTGGGCCTGCAGGTATTTAAGCTGTGCCTCCTTAAGCGCCGCATTCATCCTGAGATCCTTCTCCTTCATGGCGCTCTCACGCTCCATATTTTCCTTTACCTGTTCGATATAATCCCGAAGGCTTAATAACATCTGGTTGAACGCCTTGGTAACAACGCCGATCTCATCCTGCGACTCCACCTTAAGGAGTTCGCCTTCAAGCTTACCCTCGGACACTTCGTTGGCGCGGCTTGCAAGCAGGCTTAACGGTCCCGTGATCGTACGTGTCGAGAGGATGATGACGAGGATATTACAGATAGCCACGAGCACCAGTATCGTAAGACAGAAGAATTCCGAATACTTAAGTGACCTCAGGAGTCCCGCATAATTTGACGAACTGTATCTGAACTGTTCATTGTTCAGGCTGTAGATACTTGACTTAAGATAATTGTATATGCGCGTGCTCTCGTTATACAGGTCCGCATATTTGGACACATTCCGGCCACGCTTGGCGCTTACCGCTTCTCCGGCTCTCATGAGATAGGTGTCCGACAGTCCTCTTATCGACTTCTCCAGATACTTAAGTTCACTGCTTCCGGTAGATATGGTAAAATCCTCAAGCTGATCCCTGTATTCCTGTTCGCGCTTGTAATAATCCTCAAGAGATTCCGTGCTCTTGGTCTTAAGATACAGCGTCATGTTTTCATGTATCTGAGTCAGCTTGTCCGACAGTTCGTTAAGGCTTACATTACTCGAATACACTTCCTCTATACGCCCTATCATCTGATTGATATTTACATACACATAAACGTTTACCACGAAAATAAGAGCAGTAGTCAGCAGAAACAGTATGGTAAGACGTGTCTGTATCGACAGGTTTGCAAAGCGGCGTCTATTCTTCATTTTCACCCCCGCTTTCCAGATAATCCCCGACATTATCCTTGTTTATTATCCTGTAGTCGACACCGTAATAATCACTGACACGCCTGTAATCTATATATTCATTAAGAGCCTCTATGCAGTCATGTCCGAGCTGTGCCGTATCTATGGTTATAGTTGCATATATTACATCCTTATCTATTGCCTTAAGGATCGTATCCGAATCATAATAGCCTAAAATGACCGATTCTCCGACACGGTTCTGCTCGACTATCGTCTGATATACACTGACGGTATTTACTTCATTAAGACATACGATTATATCGGGAAGCCTGGGCCGGGCGAACACATCACGTATCGATTCTTCAGCCGTGAATTCACCGCTGTTATCGATCTCAACCGTGCTTAATCTGATCTCCGGATATGAATCCGGCATCTTCTGGATCGTTTCCTTTATCGCCGTTAAAACCGTATTCTGAGTCGTGTCTTCCGGATCGACATCGGTCAGCACGAGGACGCTTGTGGTCTTATCCTCTTCGCCGGTTTTCTTTACATCAAGCGCCATGGCAGCCTTCATGATGAGCCTGCCGTATTCGGTACCCAGATTATAGTTACTGACTCCTATATAACTGCGCCTCGCACTGCCCGGAGCATCCGCCATTACCGTTACCACGGGGATGCCTGCCGCTGCAGCCTTATTAATGAGCACTATCGATTCGACCGAATCGTCGGCTTCATAGATGATCCCGTCAACACGGGAATCTATCGCCATCTCCATAAGAGAGTTCCTCGTGTATGTATCGGCAAGGTTATCACCCATCTTGTTCACATACACATTGGTCTGCTCGCCCTCATCCTTCATGCTCTGATATGCCGCCGACCAGAAGGAATCCGCACTGTCCCTTGCCACAAGAGCATAATAACGTGCATATTTCCTGTATTCCTCGTTATACAGCCTTGCATCCTTCTTCATGTACATCCGAAAGTAGATCATGCTGCCGATAGTGACAAGGCTCGAAATACTGACCATGACGATGAGGAGTATGGTTACGATCGTATATTTTTTCTCTTTGACCATCTGTCTTTCCCAAATCCCCTGACTAATCAAACAAGGCCCGGATATCATATCCAAGCCTTATGATTATATCAAATCTTATATATTATGTTCAATAACTTCACTTTTTCCTGCGATGTCCGAATAACCTGTTCTTCATAAGCTTTTTCCTGAGATTTTTCGCTCTCGGAAGTTTTCTGCTTAAGAACATGCTTCTTATCACTCTCCTGTTATCCGTAAAATTAACGGATGAACTTATATCCTTTACCCTGTCGGCTCCGGTTCCGTTTACCGTATTTATAGCATACAGACCCTGCGGAGAGATATGAAGGGTCACAGCCTTATCATTACCGATATCTGTTTCGTTGAGGATCGAACCCTTCACGGACGGATGCTCTTTTGATGCTTCCTTATCATCCTTCTTATCGGAACTTTCTTCCTCTTTATCCTCTATGCCCTTGTGGCGGTTGAATATCTTCATGAACTCCTTACCGGTTATGCTCTCCTTCTCAAGCAGATAAGCAGCCAGTTCATCCATAAGCTCCCGGTTCTCGATGAGCATCTGCTTAGCCTTCTCATATGACTCGGAGATTATGCGCATGACCTCGGCATCCACGTCTGCCGCCGTCTTATCGGAACATTCAAGCACCTTGCCTCCGTTTAAGTAACGGTCCTGTACGGATTCAAGCTGTATGAGTCCGAACTTATCGGACATACCGTACATCGTCACCATATTCCTGGCAATGCCCGTAGCCTGCTCTATATCATTGGCTGCGCCGGTGGTTATCGAATCAAAGACTATCTCCTCGGCAGCGCGTCCCGCAAGTGCGGTTATTATACGCTCTTCAAGTTCGACCTTTGACCTTAAGTGCTTCTCCTCATCGGGCACATACCATGCATAGCCGAGAGCTCCCATCGTACGCGGCACTATCGTGATCTTCTGTATGGGATCGGTATTCTTCTGAAGGGCGCTCGCGAGCGCATGTCCGATCTCGTGGAAGGATACTATCTTCTTCTCCTCGGCGCTCATTACGCGGTCCTTCTTTTCCTTACCCATCATAACTACTTCGATGGCTTCGAGAAGATCCTTCTGGTTGACCGCTTCTCTTCCATTCTTGACCGCATTTATCGCTGCCTCGTTGACCATGTTCGCAAGATCAGAACCGACCGCACCGGCCGTCGCAAGACCTATCTCTTCCATATCCACGGTGTCATCGAGCAGGACATCCTTGCTGTGGACCTTGAGCGTTTCAATACGTCCCTTAAGATCGGGCTTATCCACTATGATACGGCGGTCAAACCTTCCGGGACGCAGCAGAGCCTTATCAAGTATCTCCGGTCTGTTGGTCGCCGCAAGGATAAGTATTCCCTTGCTCGTATCAAAACCGTCCATCTCCGCAAGAAGCTGGTTAAGTGTCTGCTCCCTCTCGTCATTGCCGCCTCCGAACCTCGAATCACGGCTCTTTCCTATCGCATCTATCTCATCTATGAATATGATGCAGGGCGCATTCTTGGTCGCATCCTTAAACAGATCCCTTACCCTCGATGCTCCGACACCTACATACATTTCAACAAAATCGGAACCCGCCAGTGAGAAGAAGGGTACATGCGCTTCACCCGCAACCGCTTTGGCAAGCAGAGTCTTACCCGTTCCGGGAGGTCCTACGAGTAGAGCACCCTTCGGAAGCTTGGCTCCTATTTTCACATATTTTCCCGGATTATGCAGGAAATCGACCACTTCCTGAAGGGATTCCTTGGCCTCGTCCTGTCCGGCCACATCCTTAAACGTGATACCGGTCTCCTTCTGCACATAGACCTTGGCATTACTGCGGCCCACGCCCATAATACCGCCGCCCTTGCTCATACGTCTCATAAAGAAGCTTATGAGCACCCATACGAAGATGAGCGGGACACCGTATACGAGGATCGCCGATATCAGCGTATCGGTTATCGAAACCTCCTTCTGTTCGAACTTGACTCCCGCCTTCAGAAGACGGTCGGTAAGCCCTTCGTCATACACGGGAGCAGTATAGAAGGTATTCTTTACGTATTTATCCTCCTGCTTCTTGGGTGTGATCTCAATCTTGCTCGAATCGATCACCACCTTTTCGATCTCACCGTTATCAACCTTCTCTATGAATTCATCATAGCTTATCTTCTTGTTCGTACCTGCGGTTATCGACGAGCGCATATATGAAACCATGAGCAGGGTCATGAGCGTTGCTATGACCAGGATCAGCAATGTCTGCCTGTTCTTCGGCGGCCGGTTATTGTTCCCGCCGTTATTTCCCTGATTGTTTTCGTTCTCTCCCATTATGTCTCTCCAAGAATGTTAAGATTAATATACCCATATAGTATATAAGCAGTTTAATGATAAATCAATGAAAGTATTATGAAGATTGTGTGTTTTCAGTGGAAGCACTGCTCGTAGTCATAAGTGATCGCATAGTTGTACATATCAAGTAAAACATCATAATATGTATCGGAAGTGATCTCATGTGTTCCGTCACGCATGGCTTCATACATATAATAGTTCACATCCTGCTTATAATGGGAATAATCCCTGTAATTTGCAAGGTCCGTGATCACATCCTTATCATCCTGAAAATAGAACAGACGCACATTTTCACATTCGAGCAGCTTCTTATATTCCCGTTCCTGCACGCAGATCGTAGCCGTCGCATTACCGCGGAGCACCACATCATCCCAGAACAGCATGCTGTAGGGCGGTGCATATAGGTAAAAGGTCACATCGGGATGAGACTTTATCTGTTCAATGAACGGATCGGTAAACGCATCGGCATTTTCAAAATATGCATCATACGGCTTCTCGGGCTGTGGCGTTAAAAGGCGTTCCGACATATAGGCAAGCCTTGCCGCATATTTTGAATACTGATAATCGTCTGACCACACATAAGCGTTGTCATTATCATATCCCTCGCGCACATTTGTTACAAGGAACTTCGGGATATAGTCAAACACCACCGACTTGTTCAGAAGATAATGTATGTCCGACAGTCCGACATCCGCCACATAATAATCCTCTATCGTCTGAGGATACGCATCCGCCGCATCGGCAAACAGATAGGTATCAAGGCAGAAGACAACATTTTTCGTTCCGGGATGTTTTAAGACCTCGTCAAGCACCGGCCTGTAGTCACCGTAATGGGCTCCCTGCAGGGACAGCTTCACACATTTATTCCCGAATACGCCGTCTTCAAACCAGGAGCGTTTGAAATTTTCGCTCATGGAAGAACCTATGAGCGCCGTGTCGTATTCAAGATTGCGTGCCACACCTATCGCCGAAGTCCTCTCATCCGTTTCCACTGCCGCAAGGCCGAACCAAGGCGCATGATAACGCGAAAAGGGATCGATCACAACGACGATCGCAGAGATCAGGACAAGGGTTAAAAACGTATATGCGATTGTCCGCTGTATGAATTTCTTTGGTTCCATTTTTCCTGATATCTTAAAAATTTGTATATATAAATTCAGTTACTCCCGATAATGACAGGATCGAAAGCACCAAAAGCACGACCGTGGTCACTACACTCCCTGTTCCGAACTTAACTGCTTTCGCATCTTCCTGCTCATCCGCAACTGCAGGTGCCTTTTTTGCGCCCGATATGCCAAGCGCCGTAAGTCTTTCGGTCGAATTTTTACAATATACGGAAATAAACGATGCTATTAGTAAAAATCCGATGATCACAACACATCCGCTCATATAGGGGACTTCATCCTTCGACGTTAAAACCAGCCACTGCAGGAACTGCATTTCATCCGGAGTCGCCTTCGCCACCAGTTCTATATTCACGGGAATGAACTTAAACGAGAACAGCTGCCTGAAAAATTCAATGGCGTAGACAAGCTTTTCCGAACGGAAGACGATCCATGTCAGATCCACGAAAATGAATGTTCCCGCACACCTTAGGAACTTCGGCAGCTTCTCCGTCTTATCCTTAAGAAGCTTGCTAAGCGATATACCAACGCCATGGATAAGTCCCCAGACAACGAAGGTATAGGCCGCGCCGTGCCACAGTCCGCTCAGGAAAAATATGATGAACATGTTGACATAGGTCCTCACCTTCCCCTTGCGGTTGCCGCCGAGCGGGATATAGACATATCTTGTGAAAAAGTTCGTGAGTGTCATGTGCCATCTTTTCCAGAAATCCGCTACGGACACTGCCCTGTAGGGTGACAGAAAGTTATCAGGCAGATCGATATTTAACATAAGGCAGATCCCCTTTGCCATATCGCAGTAACCGCTGAAATCAAAATAAAGCTGCATCATGTAGGCAAGCGACACTATCAGCGCATTGGTCGTCCCAAGATCGTTTATGTGGGAAAATCCCCAGTCCGAATAAGGAGCGAGATTATCGGCAAGCAGGACCTTTTTTGCAAGCCCGGCCGCAAATATCAAAATACCGCCCGCGATATTTTCGTAATTTACTCGCTTTCGGTCCGTATCATTAAACTGCGGTATCATGTCCTTTGCAAGCGCTATGGGACCTACCGATATCTTAGGGAAAAATGTCACGAACAGTGCATAGTCAAACAGGCTGTATTTCGTCTCCGGATCCCTGTAACCGTCAATAAGGAACGCGATCTGCGAAAAGGTGTAATAACTGATGCCAAGGGGAAGCAGGACTTCACGGACCGGCAGTCCCGTTTTTAGCAGCGAATTTATGATATCCGCGAAGAAACCAAGATATTTAAAATACACCAGAAGACCGATATTCAGGATAATGCCGATGCCCAGAAACACGCGTCTTATCCCGTCACTGTAACCTGCCTTTAGCAGATACCTGAATATGCAGTAATTAACGATAAGACTGGCCGCCAGGACAAAGAACGCGTTAACTCCGGCGCAACAATAAAACAGGACCGAACCACCAAGCAGCAAAGCCTTCGCTGCCGTATAGTGTCCGCTCCTGTTTATGAGATGATACGATATGACGAATACCGGTAAAAATACCAGCACGAATGAATACGAATTAAACAGCATCGGATACCCCTCTTATCCCCTCATGACCTGTCACAAATACAATTATAATGTATAGAATGAATAAACGCCATCACTTTTTTGCAAAAATCACCTGCGGATCAACTGTGTTGCTCATATAACAAGGGAGATCCACGGTCATGCCGTGAATCTCCCGATGATAGCAATGCTGTGACAGGATAAGACAGAAGAACCGTTCTGTTTTTTACTTCCCGTCTTCGCGTTTTACTTACTCTGGCCGTAGACGCCGCCCCAGCGGTTGGCGACCTTGACGGCGGATATCTTGAACTTGACGGCGCGGATACCGCGGTAGTCCCCGATGCCGCGGA
>JAFSZZ010000039.1 GCA_017458765.1 Lachnospiraceae bacterium
AAATAGTTTAAAAGAAATGGCAATTTCTGTCAAACTGTGCTACACTACTTATCAGCATACAATTTTATAAGTCCTTATGACTGACATGTAGAAATGTAAATTGGAGAAAATCATGAACGACTCATACGTAGAATGCATGGTGGCAAGGAAGAGTTCGCCCATTATGGGAGTGCTTAAGTATATAATCTATATACTCACGGGTGTTTCCGTGATAGGCGTTGTAGCCGGTTATTATATATTTATCGTCACACTTCTGATCTTCGGTCTGCTCGCGTATTTCGTTGTACCCGGTTTTGAACTTGAATATGAATATCTCTACCTTGACAGGGAGATCACCATAGATAAGATAATGAGCAAGCAGAAGAGGAAGAAGATAAGGACGATAGAACTTGGCAAGATGGAGTATCTGTGTCCGATGAATTCCCACCAGCTTGACCAGTATAAGGCGAGGAATGTTAAGATGAGCGACTATACTTCCCGGGAACCGGATGCGAAGGTCTGGGTTATCATATATAAAGATCAGTCGTCCGAGGAACTTATAGCCTTCGAACCCAATGAGGAGATGCTCAAGGCTGTAAAGAACGTGTATCCGAGGAAGGTCGTAGAGATTTAAATAATAAGAAACGGAGGTAAGGAAAAATGGGTCAGATAGTTTCAGAAGGTATTACTTTTGATGATGTGCTGCTTATACCGGGGTATTCAAATGTGATCGGTAATCAGGTTGATGTATCCACATACTTAACGAAGAGCATAAAACTCAATATCCCGATGATGAGCGCAGGTATGGACACTGTTACCGAACACCGCATGGCGATCGCGATGGCCAGACAGGGAGGGATCGGTGTCATACACAAGAACATGACTATCGAGGAACAGGCCGATGAGGTAGATAAGGTCAAACGTTCCGAGAACGGAGTCATCACAGATCCTTTTTCTTTATCACCTGAACATACACTTAAGGATGCAGACGAGCTCATGGCAAAGTTCAGGATCTCCGGCGTACCGGTCACTGAGGGCAGGAAGCTTGTCGGCATCATCACAAACCGTGATCTTAAATTCGAAACGGATTTCACCAAGAAGATAAAAGAATGCATGACGTCCGAGGGGCTTATAACGGCACCCGAGGGTATAACACTGGATGAGGCCAAGCAGATACTTGCCAAAGCCCGTAAGGAAAAGCTCCCCCTTGTCGATAAGAACTTTAATCTGAAGGGACTTATCACCATCAAGGATATCGAGAAGCAGATAAAATACCCCTTGTCGGCCAAGGATGAGCAGGGAAGGCTTCTCTGCGGTGCCGGAGTCGGCATAACCGCAAATGTGCTTGAAAGGGTTGAAGCACTTATCAATGCCAAGGTTGATGTGATCGTGCTTGACAGTGCTCACGGACATTCTGAGAATGTCTTAAAGTGTGCAAGAATGATAAAGGATGCCTTCCCGGATGTACAGCTCATAGGAGGCAACGTTGCAACGGGCGAAGGCACGAAGGCTCTTATAGAAGCCGGTGTAGATGCGGTAAAGGTAGGTATCGGTCCGGGTTCCATCTGCACCACACGTGTGGTTGCGGGTATCGGTGTTCCTCAGATAAGCGCTGTAATGGACTGCTATGCGGTCGCCAAGGAATATGGGATCCCGATCATCGCAGACGGCGGTATCAAGTATTCGGGAGATATGACCAAGGCCATAGCAGCCGGTGCGAATGTATGTATGATGGGTTCGATCTTCGCGGGCTGTGATGAGAGTCCCGGAACCTTCGAACTTTTCCAGGGAAGAAAATATAAGGTATACCGTGGCATGGGTTCTCTTGCGGCAATGGAGAAGGGAAGTAAGGACCGTTACTTCCAGACTGATGCCAAAAAGCTCGTACCCGAAGGCGTTGAGGGCCGTGTCGCATATAAGGGACTGGTCGAGGATACGGTTTTCCAGCTTATAGGAGGCCTGCGTTCCGGCATGGGATACTGCGGCTGTCCCACGATCGAGGATCTTAAGGAGAAGGGCAGGTTCGTCAAGATATCGGCCGCTTCCTTAAAGGAGAGCCACCCTCACGATATTCATATAACAAAGGAAGCTCCCAATTATTCAGTTGAGGAGTAGAGCACTTAGCGAGGTTTTTACGAGCTTAGTGCGAACCCTACCGCGACACTTAGCGAGGTATTGTCGAGCTTAGTGACGGGGTAGGAGTAGGCGCGGGAAAGAGTAAGTAATGTTACATTATATATTCAACGAATTCGATAAATCCCTCAGGCGTAAGTCGGCGTATGTTTATTTTGCGGGCATATTTGCGTTATGTATCATCGCAAACATTGCCGTGATCGCTTTTCGCGGCATTTACGGGACAAATGAGGGAACATATGCATACAATATAATGGAATATGCCGCATGGTCGTTCATAGTTGCATATTTAAGCTGCATCCTTATCGCTGATACCGTGTTCGGAAGCAGATATCCGGTCCCGGAAAAAGGAAAAGGAACGGCCGGAGAGCTTAACCGTGCGCAGGTATATGCCGGAAAGCTTGTCGCCTCACTTATGCTGGCACTCGTCTTCCTTATCATTACCTTTGTAGTACTGGTCGTAACAACGGCAGCTTTTCATGCGGGGGATGACCGTACACTTGATTCCGAAGCCATAAGGATATTCTGCGGGAAGTTGTTCCTTGCGCTCCCGCTGTTTTTTGCGGGAATATCCTTTGCTGTTATGTTCCTGTTCATATTTGAGGATAAGAAGAAGGCTTTTGCGGGATTTTATATCATCACCCTTTTCATTCCGAGGCTCATAATATTTCTTGCGGGTGATTCATGTAATATCTCATTTTTCAAAATGCTGAGAACATATACGATATCACAGTGTTTTACATTGATCCCGTATCCGTTGAACCCGGACAGGAACGTCCCGCTCATGATAGCGCTGGGATTCGGTTACGCGGCAATATCCATTGTTATTGGCATTATCATATATAATAAGAAAGATCTGAAGGAATTCCGGAATGACTGAAGTTGTAAATGATCAGAACATGGTATCGGAGCAGACAGTTGCGATCGACGCCGAGTGGATCCAGGCTGTCCAGGACTGTTATGCCGAAATGTCCGGATTGTTCATATATCTTATGGACAAGGACGGAAGGAACATAACGCAGATGTCAGGCGATGCCGTGGAGATGAGCCGTATACGGGCAGCGGTTCCGAAAAAGCAGATAGACGATATATTTGAACGTGTCATGCACGGCAATACCGAGGAGCAGATCGTCGAAGATACCGGGTACTCCAATGTGAAGGTCGCGAGCATTGCGATAAAGATAGACGGGGTTGCCTCCATATGCTGGGTGGTCTGCGCATGCATTGAAGGCATAGAGGACGATGATGCCCTGCTCAATTTTCACAGTACAGTTAAAGAGAAGACATTTACCGACTCACTTGATTTTATTAGGCTTATCTCCGTGAGGCTTTATGCGGCCACCTATGGCAAGGCCAATGCGATCGCCG
This sequence comes from Lachnospiraceae bacterium, assembly GCA_017458765.1. Lineage (GTDB taxonomy): Bacteria > Bacillota > Clostridia > Lachnospirales > Lachnospiraceae > UBA2868. The sequence continues at coordinate 3,481 of JAFSZZ010000039.1, forward strand.
AATCCGTCAAGAGCAGATCCGCAGAACTCCAGATGTTCCATGAACTGAGGAAGTCCGAATTCATGACCGATATAGTATCCCTCCTTGACAGTGATGAGGCATTTGAGGATATATGTCAGCAGATGGTTGATTATGTCGGAAACTATTCGGATATAGCGCATGCCTACGTTCTGCGTCCGAATGTAAGCGGCGTGGGAGTTGATGTGCTGGGTGAATTCCTCAAGGAAGGACGCTCATCGCTCAGGGGTGTGGCAAGGATAGACGATGTCCTTAAATATATCAAGATAGTCGGTGACAAGCCGACAGTCGTATCATATAAGACAAGGCTCGAGCAGGAGGAGAGGGACTGGCTCAATTCTCTCGGTCTTACTTCCTGTGTGGCTCTTCCCGTATTCACCAGCAAGCCGAACAGGCAGGTTGCGATGTATGCTGTCTTTGTGGATGATGCACCGGGAAGGATGTGGGACCGGGATGAGATCAAGTTCTTCGGCGACGCCGAAAGGATCATTCAGAGTATCCTTGAGAAGCGCATGCAGAAGAATTATCTTGCAAGTTCGTATAAATCACTTGAATCGATACTTGATAATGTAGGTACAGCAATCTATGTGCGTGATATCGAATCGGGCCAGATCCTTTTTGCAAACAGGATATTTAAGAATTCCTTCTCAAAGGAAATGGAAGACGGGACTGTAGAGAGGCTGTTTGAGAAGGAGCAGCGTTACAATGCGGGAACATCATATTTCGAGGTGGAGTATCCGCAGAGGAAGCGCTGGTATGACTTAAATACCACTTATATAAGATGGGTTGATGGACGCAGGGTTCTTCTGTGCTCCATAGTCGATATAACGGATAAGAAGCTTTATCAGCAGAAAATAGAGCAGCAGGCGAACAATGACTTCCTTACGGGCCTGTATAACAGGATGAGCTGTGAGAGAGATCTTGCAAGGTTCATCGAAGAGGCCAAGTTAAATCACAGCAAGGGAGCATTGCTGTACCTTGATCTTGACGATTTCAAGCATATAAACGACGGCCTTGGCCATCAGTACGGCGATGTGCTGTTAAAAGCCATTTCACATTGCCTCTCAAGGATAGACGGTGTTGAGAATACATGCTATCGTATGGGCGGCGATGAATTCATCATAGTGATCCCGCATACCAGCATGGCCAGATTCGATGAGATAATAGAGGAGATAAGGGTTGTGTTCAACAGGCCCTGGTTCCTTAAGGGAGCGGATTACTACTGTACGACCAGTATGGGTATCGTGACTTTCCCTGATGAAGGCGATACGGTGCAGGATGTCATAAAAAAGGCCGATATAGCGATGTACGAGGCCAAGCGTGCCGGCAAGAACCGGACTGCTTACTACAGTGACAGCAGGGATTCCGATTCGAATAAGCGTCTCGACATGGAGAAGAGCATGAGGGATGCGACCTCCGATGACTATAAGGAATTTGAAGTATATTACCAGCCTATAATCGATACGCATAAAGGCGGTATCTGTACGGGAGCCGAGGCTCTCATAAGGTGGAACAGTTCGGAACTTGGCTTTGTTTCTCCCGGTGATTTTATACCGCTTGCGGAATATCTGGGGCTTATCAATCCGATCGGCAATTATGTGCTAAAGGAAGCATGTCTTGCCTGCAAGAGCTGGAATGATAACGGACATCCGTATTATAAGGTGAACGTCAATCTGTCGGTAGTCCAGCTTCTGCAGAATGATGTGGTCGAAACAGTCGAGAACATCATTAAGGAGACAGGTATCAATCCGAGGAACTTAACGCTTGAGGTTACGGAGAGCCTCGCGATCAATGATATGGAGCGTATGAAGAGGATCTTAAGCAGCATCAAGAAGCTGGGAGTAAGGATCGCGCTTGATGATTTCGGTACCGGCTATTCGTCCTTAAGCCATATCCGTGAGATCCCGCTCGACGTTATCAAGGTAGATCAGAGCTTTGTCAAGGACCTTGCGGTCGACCAGTATGCCCAGGCCTTTGTCAGGATGGTCGGAGAACTTGCCGATGCGCTCGGAGTTAAGATCTGCGTTGAAGGAATTGAGACCGAGGAGCAGCTCCGCGTGCTCGATAATATGAACATCAGGCTCATCCAAGGCTTCTATTTTGACAAGCCCATGAGGCGATATGTATTTGAGGAAAAATACGTTACCGGCTGTATCGATGAAATGGATGCACCCGATGACTTCTTTGATCCCGTGGAGGAGCTTACGGATGAGGACAGGAGCATATTGTATTAGACGGATATAAAGGTCAATATTATAGTCATAAGACCGGCGGCATAGCGTTTATGCCGCCGATTTTTTTATGTTTTACACAAGATGTTGTTCCCTGTTTACCTAAATATACAATATTCGGCGGTTGCGCATTCATAACATTTATGTTAACCTTATTATGAGATTTGACTTTATTAGTCAAAAATAGGATGTTATTTCAAATGTGGGAAGGTATCAGGGGATGAATCCGAAATTTTTCGATGTCAAAAAAGAAAAGCAGGATGCGATAATTAACGCAGCACTGATGGTTTTTGCCGAGAACGGATACAGGAAGGCAAGCACCGATGTGATGGTAAAGGAGGCCGGTATAAGTAAGGGGCTCCTGTTTCACTATTTCATAAGCAAGCAGGGAGTATACGAGTTCATCTATGATTATAGCGTAAAGTACATGATGCTCGAACTTATGCAGACCGTGCGCAAGGATGAGAGGGATTTCTTCTCGATCCAGAGGATGATAGAACTTGCCAAGACGCGCGTGATGAAGAACTACCCTTACATGCAGCAGTTCTTAAGCAGTGTAAAATATGAAAACCATCCGGATGCTCTGAAGGTCATACGTGAGAGCGACAAGGTTATAGACGATACATATGCAAGTATATACAAAAAGGCGGATATGAGCAGGTTCCGCGGTCCCGTGGACTTACAGAAGATCATAAGCATGATAGGCTGGATGTCCGACGGATACATCAAGGATAAATTCCGTGAAGGAACACCGGATCTGGATGAGATGAATGCGGAGTTTGCACAGTATCTTTCCATGCTGAGGGATCATTTTTACGGAAATCCCATCACCGAAAAGATACAGCCGGTAATGACTGCGGTCCGCGAAGAAGTAGAACGTGATGATTCGGTCATGGACAGCATCCGTGATGAGATGATGGCTAAGCCGGCACAGGAGGCAGTACAGCCCGAACAGAAGCGGGAACTCAGCTTTGAGGAACGCCTTGCTCTGGGCAAGAGATCGGCATACGCCGGAGATGAGCCGGAAGTTCCTGCCGAAACGGCTGACGGTGACGAAGAAAATGATGCAGATGAAGATATAAGTGAAGAAGTTGAAGAAACTACTCCCGCACAGGATGAGATGAACGCGCAGGCAGAGGCCGCGGAAACTTCGGAAGAAGAAAAAGAAGACAGCACAGCTGAAGCGGTTGAAGATACCGGGGATACCGAAGAGGCTGCAGAGGAAGTATCCGGAGAAGCGGAAGAAGAAACAGAGCGGGAGGAATCTGCCGAAGAGGCAGAGGACACTGCAGAGGAAACCGAAGAAGTTACGATAAAGATACCGGAAGCAGCATTGGGAGAACAGCAGGAAGAGGAAGCAGAGGAAGCGGATGGATCCGCAGAAGAGTCGGATGCCGCAAAAGAGCCGGCGGAAGAAACGGTGGAAGAGTCCTCACAGGAAACTTCGGACGATACTGTGACCATATCGATAGACAGTTTCAGTGACGAATACAGGGATTATGATAATTACGGCGTTCAGCCGGGTGATATAACTTATGCGGCTTCATCCACGGTAACTTCATATGTACCGGGTCCGGATCTGTCGTTCTATGAGGAATCGAGGCTCGGAGATTTCACTTACGGTTCGGATGCCCGGGGCGGCCGTGGTATTCCTTATGACAGCAGTGAGAACATCCAGATCTTCGTGACGGAAGATGCCGATGGCGAGGAACCTGCACCCGATGCCGGGAACGAAGAGCAGTTTGACATCTCGGGTCTGTCCGAAAAGATAATAGGAAACACGGATCGCGAAACAGCTGAAGCAGAGAGAAACAGGGAACTGGAGAGTATGGGACCGGCTCCTGTCCTTCCGGATTTCAGCCCGGAAAACATCAGGAATAGAAAAGCCGATGATGATGAAGGCGATGAAAATGTACATATGTTCAGGCCGTTGAAGTTCTGACGGATGTTCGGATGAAGGAAAGGAGTTTTTTATGGCAAAATTTGCGGTAGCCGGAATAGTTCAGGTGGAGACCATAGTCAGAGTTGACAGCATACCTGTCAGTTACAGTCCGGTCATAAACAAGCCTGATACCATATTTACCAATGTGGGCGGAGATGCCTATAACGAGAGGGTCGCACTCAAGGCTCTCGGCGATGAGGTCGAATTTTTTTCAATGGTGGGAAAACATGATCTTCGCGGTATTTTCTGGGATGAGGATTTCATGGGAAAGAGCGATTATGTCTTTCCGGTACTTGATTCCACACCCGCAGCGGTCATCCTTTATGATGATAAACGGCAGCAGCAGATATTTGAAGATATCAAGGATATGAGGAATGTGGAGTTCAATCTGGCGCTGTTTAAGGAAAAGATAAAGGATGTTGATGCGGTAGTGCTCGCCAATGCGAACTTCTGCCGTCCTCTTGCGAGCGCCGCAAAGGAAGCCGGCAAACTGCTTGCCATAAACTTCCGTGGTTTCTCCGAGGAAAAGATGCAGTATAACGAGGATTATTTTGAAATGGCGGATATCATCTATGTTTCCGATGATAACATAGTCGGAAGTGCCGATGAATTCGTAAGGAAGATCGCAGACAGATATTCTGCCAGGATCATAATCCTGGGACAGGGTGCCGCGGGACTTACGATCTTTTCAAGGAAAGATGATCTGCTTGCACATTACAAACCGGTAAAGACAAACGAGATAGTAAATACCTCCGGTGCCGGGAATTCACTGTTTTCCTGCTTCCTGCACTGCTACGTGACAACAGGCGATGCCGTACATGCGGTCAAAAATGCACTGCTGTTTGCTTCGTACAAGATAGGCTTTATGGGTACATCAAACGGATTCCTGAGTGAAGCGGAGCTGGAGCACTGGTACAGGCTTATATGGGGAGCGGGCAAATAAACCGCTAAATATTGTATTTAATACCTTGCTTTTTTACAAGATATGGTGTATCCTTTTAAACAGGGTGAGAAGGGGAGAGACTGTTGAAGGCAGTCTCTCCTTTATTTAGGGGTTTACAGGCCGTTATGGTGTGGATGCGTTCCCTGATATCATGCCGTGCGGTCGAATGTTCCGGGTCTGATCAGAGCAAGTGTATTGTTATAGGGATCTGTCAGTGAAGTCCGAAGCCGGATGAAATGGGATGGGAAGCTCCTCTTAGTGCTTGTGTTGAATTATAGGATGCTTTATTAAGTTTTGGCGGAGGAGAGTAGATGCTTCCGATAGATTATCAATTGAGGATGAAGGAGCTCCTTTCGGACGAATATGATGGTTATTTAAGGAGCTTTGAGGAACCGGGATACAAGGCGCTGCGCCTGAATCCGCTTAAGCTGGATCGGGCGCAGTTTCCTGTGTTTATAAGGGAATTTAAGAATGAACTCATGGACAGCGGAACAGAGGTTGGGTTTGAGCGTGTTCCATGGGAAGAATGCGGATATTACTGTTTCGGACCGGAAGACTTAAAGCTTGGAAATCAGGTGTTCCATGAAGCCGGTGCCTATTATGTTCAGGAGCCGAGCGCGATGAAGCCCGTGACTATGCTTGATGTCCGCCCGGGTTTAAGGGTGCTCGATATGTGTGCCGCCCCCGGCGGCAAATCCACTCAGATAGCGGGATATATGGAAGGTAAGGGAGTGCTCATCTCAAATGAGATCATCCCGTCGAGGGCTGAGATCCTGTCCGGTAACATGGAACGGCTGGGTGTGAGGAATGCGGTAGTCCTGAATGAGACACCGCAGAGACTGAGCAGTGTATTTGCGGGATGGTTTGACAGGATCCTTGTGGATGCGCCGTGCTCGGGCGAGGGAATGTTCCGGAAGAATCCGGAGGCAGTCGGTGAGTGGAGCGTCCAAAATGTAAAAAAGTGCGCGGCAAGACAGGACGAGATACTTGACTATGCGGCAACCATGCTTAAACAGGGCGGGATCCTTGTTTATTCGACCTGTACTTTTTCGCTTGAAGAGGATGAGGAATGCATCGATCGTTTCCTCAAGAGACATCCCGACTATGAACTTGTGTGTCATGAGAAGCTTTTTCCTCATAAGATAAGGGGAGAAGGCCATTTTGTCGCAAAGCTTGCAAGAAAGGGAGACGGAGGGGACGGATATTTTGCTCCGGTCCGTGGCGGCGACAGGAAGGAACGCAGGAAAAAGGGAAGCAGGGTAAGTGAGAGGCTTTCCCTGTTTGACGCTTTTCTGTCTTCGGACATTGCAGATGCGGGCCTTGACGGACAGTACATCTTCTTCGGCGACAATCTCTATCTTTTACCTGAGGGATCGCCCGAACCGGACGGACTTAAGACTCTTAGGCCGGGGCTCTGGCTCGGAAGCTTTGCCGGTGGCGGGGGCAAGGCTGAGAGGTTTGTCCCGTCGCATTCACTGGCACTTACATTAAGACCGTGCGAAGCTGCGCGAGTGGTTGACATAACAATAAACGAGGCGGAGGCTTTCATTGAAGGTCTTACCCTTCCGCTTCCCGACACGTATGAGGGAGACGATAAGGGCTGGTGTCTCGTATGCTGCAAAGGTATCAGTCTGGGATTTGGGAAGATCGTAAGCGGGATGGTCAAAAATCACTATCCCAAAGGACTTAGGAGGAACCATTATGCGAAGCATAATTCAGGATGGTTCCAGACATTCGTCATGAGGGGTACCACGAAGTGGTGGAGTCCTTATGACATAGATTGGCCGCCGACGATTCGTCATAAGGGCGGACCGCTTGCGGGGGATGCCTTATGACACAGGAGGAGGGGGCATTACATATTTCTAGGAGGAGCCATCATGGATGAACCGGTAAAAGTAAAATGTGATTGTGGCAGGGACCACAGTGGCAGTGATATGATGATGAAGAGGCTTGCCGATATGCCTCCGGAAGAAGAACTGTATGATCTTGCTGACTTTTTCAAGATCTTTGCCGACTGTACCCGGATAAGGATACTGTGTACGCTCCTTTACGGAGAGATGTGCGTGAGCGAGATAGGAGATGCGCTCGATATGACTCAGTCTGCGATCTCGCATCAGTTAAGGGTCTTAAAGCAGGCCAAGCTTGTTAAGAACAGGCGCGAAGGCAAGACGATATACTATTCCCTTTCCGACGGCCACATTATCAGCATCCTCAGCCAGGGCCTGGAACATATTGAAGAGTAGAGCACTTAACGAGGTTTCTCACGAGTTTAGTGCAGATGCAGAGCACGGCTGGAGCTTAGTGACCGCGTAGGAGTAAGTGCAGAGTACTTAGCGAGGAAAACATGCAAACTATAAAAAACTGTACCAAATGCGGTGCGCGGCTTCGTAATGAAGCCCTGTTCTGCCATAAGTGCGGTACCAGGATACGGGATATGGTGCAAGACAGTGCGGCCTGCGAGCCGGACGACGGTTTTGACATATATTTCGCCCCCTATGAAGAGCCGGCAGGTTCCCGGAAGAAGAAATATTTTCTCTCCGGTGCCGTTGTAGTGGCTCTTGCTGTTCTGATCCTGTGTTTCTTTAATTCCAATGCCTACAGATGCATCTTCTACAAACCGGTGGACTATTACAGGTATGTCGAGAAGAAAAATGCGGCAGTAAACATCGGGCTGATAAGCGGATGGTATAAGGCAGGAGGCCTTGGCGAAACTGAGACCGGAACAACAGGATATGAGGGGACTTTTGCCCTGAAGTTGTCAGAGGAGATATTAACGCCCGCATCGGAGGCGATAGGCCTGGGTGACCCCGGCTTTTTAAGTGACATAGGTCTGGATCTTAAGTCTTCTTCGGGTAACGGCCTTCGCAGCAGTGATATTGTCTTAAGCCTTGGCGGTATCCGGGTGCTTACTCTTGATACGATAAGAGGTTCGGGTGATGATCTGTATTTAAGGATCCCCGAACTTAATGATGATTATCTTGATCTTGACACAGGGGCCGTAAAGGATCTTACAGCGCTTATACGCAATTATGTTCCCGCCGTTCCTGAGTTTAAGACGGACAGGAAGGATGAGTACAGATCCGTATTGAGTTCGCTGCCCGATGCCGTGAAGGCAGGCCTTATCCTTAACAGGTATGCGGATCTTGTTTTTGACAATATCGAGGATGTCGAAAGGTCCGGCCGGGAAATGCTTGAGCTTGGCGGAGTGGAGCAGAAGTGCCGTATACTTACGGTAAAGCCCGGCCACATGGGGCTTATGAGGATAACGGATGCCATTTGTGATGAACTTAAGGAAGATGAGGATGTAAGGGAGATCATCAACAAGAGGGCGATTGAAAAGGGAGAAGATGCGGAAGAAGCATGGCAGGATTTTACGGACAGACTTGATATCCTTACGGAACTTGCGGGTACCTGTCCGGATCTTTCCATGAAGGTGTATGTTGACAGGCACGGCAGCATTATATGCAGGGAGATATATCTTAATGATGATGCGGATACATGTATAGGGTACGGAAGGACAGTAAACGGCAGACGGTTCGGTGTAAGGATGTATCTGAAAAACGATGCGGATGGGAATTACAGGAACTTCGATATAGATGGAAGCGGCAAAAAAGCCGGAGATAATTATTCGGGAGACCTGACTGTTGCTGTTGCCGGTCTTGAACCCATAGATCTTACGGTTGACAGGTTTGACTTTGGAGCATTTAAGGAGCAGAAGTTATGCCTGAGCATGATGACAAAGGTTGGAGATATCACCGATGCCATGAAGGTAAGCAGCCCGGCGATCGGTCTTATTAAGGATTATCTTACGGTTTTAAGTATTGATACGGAGGCCGAAGGAACGTATGATATCACACTTAAGCTTGCGGACAATACGA
>JAFSZZ010000040.1 GCA_017458765.1 Lachnospiraceae bacterium
AAGTTCCATCTTATCGCCCTTTGGCAGACCCTGCAAGAGGTATATCCTGTTCGGGAGTTCAACATTATCTTCCTTGATAAAACGCAGTTTAAGATGGACTCTGTCTTCTTCATAATCCGCTATCTCACACCGGTATTCCTTACCGCCAACGCCTTCCGCACCGCCGGCTCTTTCCGCATCAACACCGCTTTCCGCACCGGAATATCCTTCCATACCCGCATCTTCTTCGGCGACCACAGAGAGTTCCTCACCGATGCGCATCCGCAGAACATTTTTTATATGATTGAAATCCTGCCCTTCGATATATATGTCGTTGCCGCAAATATTCCCGGGCCGCACGAAAAATCTGTACATCACATGCTCCGTATCTTCTTTATCTCATCCAATGAAAAATTATACGCCCTGTTGCAGAAATGGCACCTTAATTCGATATCTTTTCCGTCCCTTATGATATCGTCAAGTTCCTTTTTACCAAGGCTTATGAGCGCTTTCTCGACTCTTGCCTTATCGCAGTTACAGTAAAACCTCGTCGGCAGGGTATCATTTATCTCAAGGTCCAGATCCCCGAGGATGTATTCAAGCAGTTCCTTCGACGACCTTCCCTCATCAAGCAGCGCAGTCACGGAAGGAAGCCCCGACAATCTGCTCTCAAGCTGCGAAATGAGCGATTCCGAAGCAAAAGGCATTAACTGTATGATAAATCCCCCGGCCTGTTTTACCGTATTGTTCTTCTCCATTAAAACGCCCAGCCCCACGGACGAAGGTACCTGCTCGGATGTTGCAAAATAATAGGTAAGGTCCTCGGCAATCTCGCCTGTCTGCAGTGCCACCTGGGACGAATACGGTTCCTTTAACCCCAGATCCCTTATCACGCTTAGTACGCCCACTCCGATCGCACCGCCGACGTCAAGTTTAGGTGTTGTTCCTTCGACAAGCGGATAAAGCTTCGCAGGCAAAATGGCGTCCGGAACCAGCGCGTAGCCCTTTACATCCACCATCCCGGTCTCCTCATCGGGTGAACCCGCGGTCACGGTTATCCCCTTCATCGGACCGCTGCCCCTTATCTGAAGGGTAAGAAGATCATCCTTCCCCTTCATCATCGCGCCCATCATCGCCCCTGCGGTGAGCATCCTTCCGAGAGCCGCAGTCACCACGGGGCTTGTGTTATGAGCACTTCTTGCGGTCTCCGTCATATCCCTCGTTGATGCGGCAAACGCCCTTATCTGTCCGCCTGCCGCTGTTGCTCTTATTATGCTGTCCTTATTTACCATATCATTTGACATTTCCCGGTCTTTCTCCTGCCTTTATTGATTCTCCATTTTTACAAAAGTGTTTCTATAATATAACTGTCAGAAAACTCATGTATTTCCGGTCACAAACATATAGCCATACTTCCGTCTCATCTGCATTATCGAGTTTATGACACGATGGCGGATCTCCTCACTGTATTGTTCGGCTTTATCAACTATATCAGTAACCTCATTATATCCAAAATCAAACCGCACGGCACGGCCATACAGCCTCTCGGCTATGTCGATCTGCTCAACAAAATCATCACAAAAAGTTTTCGGTCTGACCTTGTTCATGAGTTTAATGTAATCCTGATCCAGAGGGTATTCAAGGTTTGTATCTGAAAGGAGTCCGGCTCCGTTATCAAATATGGGCGACAGTTTAAAATCACCCTTCCCGTTGGTCATGACAGCAAGATTATGAGTATGCCGATCCTCATTTAGAAACAATGCATCTATCGCCAGTGTCTTGCACATATATTTTCCAAAATCCGAAATCCCTGTAATATCTTCAACCCTATCAACCAGCATCTTCAGCCGTTCTTCGTTTTCGGGTATCTTATAGATCATATTGCTAAGCCCCATACCATACATCTGCTTAAACAGCCGTTCCAGCGTAATGAGCTGCCAGCCTCCCGTAAAGTCAGCACTCCTGCACGCATTGAATACCTGCCCCGTGTATGAGATCTTGTCAAGTTCATAATCAACATATTCCGAGCCATCCAGTGTGGAATGTGCAAGAAGCTTGGAAACTGTGTATTCAACAAGACCCTCATAGCCAAGATGATCCGCCTTGTACCAATACTCACCTCTTTTGAACTTAAGCTGGTTACCCTTCGACGATTTGCGATCCGGCATATTCAATTCTTCTTCAAACAGTTCTACCATTTATTTTCTCTCGATCTTTATCCAAAAATCATCCTCTGCCATTCTTCCCTGTGTCTTCTCTATTATCATCATAGGATCATAAAACGGTATCCCCAGCCGCTTGAGTTCCAACTTGAGCTTATCCCTTTCCTTCGGGAAACATCTTGATTCGAGAAATTCCTCATATTCTTCATAAGTCGGTTCCGTAACTACACCAAATGCCCTGAATAATGGCTTATCGATATAGTTCCTGATCTCCACCTCCCTGAGCGCTTCATCAACATCTATAACGGTACATATGGTAGATTTATACATATAATACAGACGAAGCTTCAGCCGGTTATCCGGGAGTTCAAGCTTCCTTACGATCTCAGGCCTGCGGAGCAGGATCTCCGTAAGAGTGACTATGGGACCTGTTATCCCTTCCTTCTTTGACTCCCAGTTTTCAACCGTTCTCACGGCGCAGTTAACAAAAGCGGCAAATTCCCTCTGCTTCATTCCGAGCAGTTCCCTCAGCCGCTTTATATCTTCTCCCGATATTTCATTGTTGATCACGAATTTTCTGTCCATATTCATTACCTCAAGAGTATTTAACCACAAAAATTGCGGCAAATCAAGCAGATTTACCGCAATTTTTGTGCATCCCATATTATTCTGCATACCGCCATGTAGAAACCTTCACCTTTGACTTCCCAATAACCTCAATCATGTTTTCCGTAAATGTGCTTATTCCGGCTTCCTTGCAGTTACGTTCACCCATTCACCCTGGTGGTTCACTTCAAGGACTTCAAGGCCTGCTGCCTTCACTGCATCGACTACCGCCTGCTCCTTGTCCTCTATGATGCCCGATGTGATGTAGATACCGCCCGGCTTAAGCTGATGGATGATCACGGGTGTTAACGGCATAAGGACCTCCGCCAGAATATTCGCCGCGACTATATCGTACTTCCCATAGCCGACCTCATCCTGTATCTCCTTACTGTCTATAATGTTACCTATGATGAGCTTAAATCCCGCTTCATCAAGGCCGTTCTTCTCCATGTTATCCTGGACCGCTTCTATGGCACAGGGATCGAGGTCTGTACCGACGGCCGACTCTGCCCCGAACTTATAAGCCATGAT
>JAFSZZ010000041.1 GCA_017458765.1 Lachnospiraceae bacterium
CAAAGGTTGGAGATATCACCGATGCCATGAAGGTAAGCAGCCCGGCGATCGGTCTTATTAAGGATTATCTTACGGTTTTAAGTATTGATACGGAGGCCGAAGGAACGTATGATATCACACTTAAGCTTGCGGACAATACGACCGAACCGGTTGTATGCACGTATTCGTACAGAAAAACGGGGGGATCGCCGATAGCGATCCCGTTAGGCGCGGTCAGGGTTGAGAAGATACCAGACATGAAGGATTATCTTAAGTCCACGGACTTTGCGGGATTTAAGTCCTCTCTTGAGGATGCGGGTGTACCCGAAAGTATTACCCGTTATATAGGATATATCGAGCAGGCGGTCGATTACATAGATTTTGTGGATCTGTTGCTGTGACGTTGATGCCTTACAAACGAGTAGTGTAAAGCTGACTATGAACCGTAATAAGGAATCCGTGGCCTTATGACAAATGATGCGAGGGAACAAAATGAGGATCGAACTTAAACATATCTCCAAGAATTACGGAAGAAAATCAGTCCTTAAGGATGTATCAATGACTGCGGAGAGCGGAATGTGCATAGGCATACTCGGAGGAAACGGCTGCGGTAAATCCACACTGTTATCAGTGCTTTCGGGAATAAGGAAGGCATCTTCGGGGAGTTTTACGTGTGATGGTGTCGATATGCTGCGCGACCGCAGGTTAAGGTCGAAGATCGTGGGATACGTACCGCAGGGAACTCCGCTCGTGGAGGAACTGAGCGCAAGGGACAACCTTCTGATCTTCTACGGTTCGGGAGAACTTGAGAGGGAGCTTGAGAGGGGTACGCTTAAACTTCTGGGGATCGATGAGTATATAAACGTTCCCGTCAGGAAAATGTCCGGCGGTATGAAGAAGCGTCTTTCGATCGGCTGTGCCGTTGCCAATCATCCGAGGCTCCTTATACTTGATGAACCTTCTGCAGCGCTTGATCTTATCTGCAAGCAGAGTATACAGAGCTACCTTCGTGCATATAAGAGAAACGGGGGAATGATCCTGCTTGCGACGCATGACGAGGAGGAACTCAAACTGTGTGATAAATGGTACATTTTGAAAAATGGATTATCGATCCCTTATGATTATGACGGTGATGTTTCAAAGCTTATCAGACACTTCTAAATATGCAATTGATTATTTTATTCGGTGTGGTTTATGGGAAGATCGTTGAAGTATTTTTATATACAGCTTAAGAGAGCATTAAGGGCGCTCCCTGTCGTGATAGTAACGGCACTTGTTATTTCGGGATGTCTTCTTCTCCTCTTCATGATGATGAAGAGGATAGGGAATATCACCGATCCGCAGGAGCCTCTTAAGATAGGTGTCGTCGGCGATGTTGATGATGAGTATTTTCAGATAGGCCTCGCCGCCATGAAACACTTCGATTCATCCAGGTTTGCCGTGGAACTTCTGGAACTTGAAGAAGATGAGGCGGTAAGGATGACGAGGGAGGGTGAACTTTCCGGATACGCGGTCATACCCGAGGGCTTTGTCGATTCGATAATGACTGGTGAAAATAAGCAGATAACGCTGGTGACGACTGATTCGTCTGGGGATCTTATGTCGCAGCTTGTAATCGAGTTCATGGATCAGATATCGGGCTATCTGCTCGAGACACAGAATTCGATCTACGGAATGCAGAGATATATGATAGATGAGTCCATGACGGACGGGATAAGCAGATCGATAAGTGATATCAATATATTTTATGTAAACCTCGTCATGAGACGCGACACTCTGTTTGCTCCCATGAGGTTTATAGACACCGGAAATGTCGTATCATCGGCAGCAGGCTATATTTGCGGGCTTACCGTCTTTCTGGTCATGCTTTTCGGAATAACGTATTCTCCCGTATATACCAGGCGCGACCTGTCGCTTAACGCGGTAATGCGGGTAAGAGGTGTAAGGCTCATCTTCCAGATACTTGGCGAATATCTGTCCTATCTTTTGATGACGCTCATCTGCATAATTCCGCTGATGAGCGGGATAGTATATGCGATACACAGATCGGGTATCGTGATAGCCGAATGGCAGCACGGATTTTTTGAAGACTACCGGTATTTTGTCCTGGGCTATATCCCCGTGGTCATAATGTTTACGGCGATGCAGTATATGCTGTTTTTGTCTGCTGACAATTTTATCGCAGGGATCTGTCTTCAGTTTATAAGTGCGGTCGCCCTGGCATATGTCGGAGGCTGCCTGTATCCCATTTCATTTTTCCCGGAAGCCGTAAGGAAGACCGCTCTGTATCAGCCTGCAGGAGTGGCATACAGGTATCTGGCGGATATAATGCTTGTAAATGACGGCAGTACGATGCTTGTAAGGATGCTCATATATACGGTGGTATTTCTTGCGATATCGGTCATCATCATGGACAGGAGGCTCAAGCATGAGAGGTAATTACGGGAAGCTGTTCCTGCTGTTAAACAAAAGACTGCTAAAGAAACCGAGCTTTGTAATACTGCTCTGCATGATCCCGGTCATAGTTTTCGGGCTGCATCTGGTATCGGAGAGGGAGAGCGGAATAGTCAGGATCGCTCTTGTTAATGAGGGATCACAGGAAGCCGGAACGATAATAGATGAACTTATGAACAAGCCGTCGGTATTTCTGTTTGACACCTACGAAAGCGGTAAGGATGTCGAGGAGGCCCTATTGGATAACAGAGTGGATGCGGTCTGGATATTCCCGAGGGACTATTCCGACAGGATATCAGATTTTACGGGTTCGCTGGTTAAGAATACGAAGGACAGTGAGGGAGCGGTAGAGATAGTGGAGCGTGAAGACAACGTACTGCTGCAGCTTTCGAGGATGGAACTGTTCGGAGCCCTGTATTCGGATCTGTCATTTTCACTGTTTGACAACTACATAAACCTGCGTCTGGCTGACTCTGAAGTGTCCGCCGCAGCTCTTCACGGTTATTATGATAACAACAGGAATACGGGCATGCTTTTTGATTACAGGGATACGGATGAGCGTTCGCCGAAGGAACAGGATGTTTCGGAGAGTTATCTGTTCACGCCTCTTCGCGGCGTACTGCTTTTGCTGACACTTCTGTGCGGCCTTGCCGCAGCGATGTATTACAGGGCTGATCTTGACAAGGAGATCTTCACCTGGATGCCGGTCGGGAACAAGTGGGTATTTGAGCATGTATATCTTCTGACCGCGCTGGTTGACGGCGGAATCGTAGTGCTGATCACCTTCTTTATAACCGGACTTGCCACCTCTCCTCTTACGGAGATCGCGCTCATGTTTCTGTTCATTCTGTCGTGCTGTTGTTTCTGCAGCATCATAAGAAGACTGACCTTTAATTTAAGGAGCCTTGCCACGTTTATACCGATACTGATGCTGGCCATGCTCGTTGTCTGTCCGGTGTTCATTTACATAAGAGCGCTTCGTGGGATACAGCTTCTTCTGCCTCCGTTTTACTACCTTATGGCGCAAAATAATGCGGGATATCTTAACCTTTTTGTAATATATACAATGGCAATCATAGCAGTTGATGTTTTATTCGGATTGGGTAGCAGATGTAGTGGTTGAAAAAAGTCATTTCTTCAATTATATTTTTATTGTAGGGAGTAAAAGAGCGGTCTGTGGGGACCGGCCGCATTGTTTTACAGAGGGTAATAAGGGGAAATGATCTATCAGACACTAAACGGTACGTGGTTAATAAATGAGAAGGGTTCGGAGGCCTATATCGAGGGCAAGATTCCGGGCTCTGTTTTATCAGCCCTGCTTATACAGCACAGGCTACAGGATCCGTTCTACGGACTTAATGAGTATCCGACGCGGGAGATCTTCAGGAGTGATTTTTACTTCACCCGCGAATTCGATGTGATGCCGGAACTCATGTCCCAGGAGCGGATTTATTTATGCTGTAAGGGCATAGATACTCTGGCCAAGATCTATATAAACGACATGCCTATCGGCCGTACCGAGAACATGCATCGTACATATTATTTCAACATAACAGGTTACCTGCGCCCTGTAGGGAACAGGATCACCATCGAGATCGATTCCCCGATCGAATACATAGAAAATCTACGTCCGGGCCTTAATAAGGCAGTGCATTTTACGCCACAGGGAAGTATGAAGGACAGCCGTTACTTAAGGAAATCCCACTGCATGATGGGATGGGATTTTGCGGCGCAGCTTCCCGATGCGGGCATATGGCGCAGCATAGATCTTGTCGGCTACAGCATGATCAAGCTTGACGAGGTGGAGATAATACAGCACCACGACAAGAAGAGCGTTAATCTTGAGATCAATGTAAGCGCCGAAGTGTTCAGGAACGATCCGTTCATAATACAGGCGGAACTGATAACCCCCGAGGGACGTATATCAGCCATAACCGAGACCATGGTGGGCGGACAGTGTACGATGAACATGGAGATAGAGAGCCCGAAGATCTGGTGGCCAAACGGATTCGGCGAACATCCGTTATATACCGTCAGCATTTATGCTCTTGATATGAACGGAAACCAGTGGGATTCGAAGACCTACCGTATAGGACTTCGTACGATAACCGTAAGCCGTGACGGTGATGAGTGGGGCAGGGATTTCAGCATAAAGGTGAACAATGTTAAGATATTTGCCATGGGTGCCAACTACGTTCCCGAGGATTCGATCTATTCGTTCATAACCAAGGAGAAGATAGATTATCTTCTGAAGGCTTGTGTAAGAAGCAATTTCAATACGATAAGGGTCTGGGGCGGAGGATATTATCCTTCGGATACCTTCTACGACCTGTGTGATGAATACGGTCTCATTGTCTGGCAGGATCTTATGTTTGCGGACAACCTGTATGAATTAAACGATGACTTCAGAAGGAATGTTGAGGCAGAGGTCATCGATAATCTTAAGAGGTTAAGGAGCCACGCGTGCCTCGGTCTTATATGCGGGAACAGCGGCATAGAGGCTTTGTGGACTGACCGTGCGGATGTCGCGGATCATCCACAGCCCTTAAGAGCGGATTATGTAAGACTGTTTGAAGAGATAATCCCGTCGCTTATGGACCAGTACGCACCATCAGTATTCTATTGGCCGTCTTCTCCGTCATCGGGAGGCGGATTTGTGAATCCGAATGATGAGACGAACGGAGACAGCCATTACTGGGGATTGTGGAGAGGCGGTATGCCCGTGGCGGAGTTCGGCGGACACGGTATGCGCTTCTGCTCGGAATTCGGATTCCAGTCCTATCCTTCGATAAAGACAGTAAAATCCTTCACGAAAGACACGGACAGGAACCTTTTCTCGGAAGTGATGGAGAGCCATCAGAAGGAGCCGGGTGCGGGCGGAAAGATGATGGAGTATATGTCCTATAACTTCCTTTTCCCCAAGGATTTCGAGAGCCTTCTGTACATAACACAGATAATGCAGGGACTGGCTGTCAAGAGCGCGGTCGAGCATATGAGAAGGAACCGCGGACAGTGTATGGGTGCGCTTTACTGGCAGCTTAATGACAGCTGGCCCGTAGCATCCTGGTCAAGTATAGACTATTTCGGAAGATACAAGGCACTGCAGTATATGGCGAAGAATTTCTTCGCACCTGTAGCCGGATCGATAGAGAGAAACGGGGATATCGTCTCCGTATATATCCAGAACGAGACAAGGGACATTGAAGTAAGGCGAGTGAAAATAAGCCTCCAGACCTTTGAATTCCGTCTGCTCCATGAGGTTGAATATGAGGTTGAGGTAAAGCCTTTCGAGGCGGTCAAGGTGTGCGAGATCAATTACACTCCTTACATTGAAGGACTTGAAAACCGTGTGTTCATGGAAGCGAATTTTATAGACGAGGATGACAATGTGGTCTCCACGGAGACCGAAGTATTCGTTCCTTACAAGAGGCTTGCGCTCGATCTGTCCTCCATTTCCTATTCCGTTATCGAACTCGTTGACGAGTACGTTATAAGGATGATGTCCGGCGGATTTGCGGCCTTTGTCGAGCTTGATCTCAAGCAGGCGGATGCGATATTCTCGGATAATTTCTTCCATCTTACATCCAAACGTGAGAAGGCGATAAGGCTTAAAAAGTCGGATATACGTTACCTTGCATACGGAGCACCGGAGATACAGAACGGTTACGAGCTGGAACAGCAGCTTGTCATAAGATCGCTAAAGGATACTTTCTGACAGGGTTTATCATGGATCTGTTTGATTATATGCGAGAACAGAATATGGACAAGGATTCACCCCTTGCATCGAGACTGCGTCCCACATCTTTGGATGAGATAGTGGGGCAGAAGCATATCCTCGGCAAGGATAAGCTTTTATACCGTTCCATAAAGGCCGACAAGCTGAGTTCGATGATCTTCTACGGACCTCCCGGCACGGGCAAGACTACTCTCGCAAGGGTAATAGCCAATACGACGGGAGCGGAGTTTAAGCAGCTCAACGCAACGGTTGCCGGCAAAAAGGACATGGAGGAGGTCACCGCGGCCGCAAGGGACACCCTTGGCATGTATAACAGAAAGACAATTCTTTTCATAGATGAGATCCACCGTTTTAACAAAGGGCAGCAGGATTATCTTCTCCCCTTTGTAGAGGACGGCACGGTCATCCTTATAGGCGCCACTACCGAGAATCCGTATTTCGAGGTGAATGGGGCGCTTATTTCGCGTTCGGTCATATTTGAACTCAAGCCCCTTTCCGAAGAAGATATAAAGGAACTCATACACCGAGCCGTATATGATGAAAAGAAGGGGATGGGTGCATATAACGCCGTCATAGATGATGACGCGGCCGGTTTTCTTGCGGATATGTCCGACGGGGATGCAAGGACAGCACTCAATGCTATTGAACTCGGTATCCTTACAACAGATCGCGGTACTGACGGTAAGATCCATATCACGCTTGATGTGGCACAGGAATGTGTGCAGAAGAGGGTGATAAAATACGATAAATCAGGTGACAACCATTACGATACGATATCTGCCTTCATTAAATCCATGAGAGGTTCCGATCCCGATGCCGCCATATTTTACCTTGCAAGGATGCTTACGGCGGGAGAGAGTGTGACCTTTATCGCGAGAAGGATGATGATATGTGCATCCGAGGATGTGGGCAATGCGGATCCGAATGCCCTGGTCGTGGCCACTGCGGCGGCACAGGCGGTTGAACGTGTCGGGATGCCTGAGGCTCAGATCATTCTTTCACAGGCGGTTGCCTATATCGCGACCGCACCCAAGAGCAATGCAAGCTGTGTGGCGATAGAACAGGCCATGAGAGCAGTGCAGGAAACACCGCAGGTAACGATCCCGGTGCATCTTCAGGACGCGCATTATAAGGGCGCCGCCAAACTGGGGCACGGCAAGGGTTATAAATATGCTCATGATTATCCGGGTAATTATGTACAGCAGCAGTATATGCCGTACGAACTGAACGGACGTGAATTCTACAATCCGTCAGGCAACGGATATGAAGTAAAGATAAAGGAACATATGAAAAAACTCAGATCAGAGTAGACTCTCCATCAGATAAGCATACACATCCTGGTTTTTCTTCTGCCAGTTATTACATATCTCGGAAGCCGCCTCTTCGGTAGGCATGGTGATCTTAATGCTCACAAGATCGACATTGCGTTCTCTGGCGGTAAGTTCGGCAACATATTCGCCGGTCGTGCTCTTATAGTAGTCCGCCGATATTGAGACTTCATTGCGTAAGCGTACCTCATTGTCGGTAAGGTAGTTATCGATCTCGGTGCGGATGGGCTCCGAGATATCACTCTTTAACAGTTCTATCGTTTCCTTGCCCTTATCGGTTATCGTAAGATGGGAGGCATTGCGCTTGAACTTTGATTCGATGAGCATATCATCGGTCAGCTGGTTCATGACCTTCTGCAAAGTGAAATAATCTGTATAGTTCTTGTCGAGCATGAAGTCGAATACCTGGCTTTTGGTCAGCGAGTAATCGACCTTATCCAGCATATACAGGATTATGAGCTTGTATAATGTGAGCACTTCGAGATTTCCCATATGACATACCCCTTATCATTAACTGTTTTATATCCTCCCGGTTATGATTTTATATAATTCTGCCTCTCCGGGCAAGATTTTAGTCACTTATTTTTAAAATAATTTATCATCCCCATACTTATTACATATATTTCGGCAAAATTCAACAAAAAATTAATATTTTTGCCTTGACATCAGTAAAAAACGTATAGTACAATAACATCGTTATATAACACAGATGCATAACAAGGATGTGTAACTACGTTATGTAGTGTGCAACAGGGGAGAAAGGCAGCGCCTCACCGGCTTAGGGAACCGGTGGAAATATGAAGGGGTATTTGGTGTATGCCTTAAGGATAAGGGGAAAGATTATGCCTCCAAAAGAGAAGGTCTCTCGTACCATGGTGCTTAATGCAGCCTTTGAGATGACGAGAGAAAACGGTTTTGAAAATGTTACCGCGCGTAAGCTGGCGGAAAGACTGGGAAGTTCAACACAACCGATCTTCCGTGCATACGAGAACATGGATATGCTCAAGGAAGACCTGTTTTACAAGAGTGCCGAGATGTTTTCCGATCATATGCTTGCGAGCCGGGAAAAGGGTAAGCCGGTATATCTGTCGATGGGAATGGCTTATATCGAGATGGCACTTAAGGAGAAATTCCTATTTAAGCTCATAGCCGATATCGATGAGTATGATACCGATGATATCCACGAGTTCCTTCAACAGGGAGACTGCGCGGAACTGCTCGAAAAGCTTCCGAAGACAGAGAAGTTAAATGCCGCGAAGAAGAAGGAGATCTTCCGCATGGTATGGATGTTCACCCACGGCGTTGCGACGCAGGTCACAAGCAGAAGGGTGAAGATGGAGCAGGATGAAATAGAAAAAATGCTTAAGAAAGCATATGAAGGGTTTTTGAGTGTGATAGGTTAGACAGGGATGTCCGTTTCGGGGTAACGGAACCCTGAACCATTGATTGGTAGTGTAAAACAGATCATGAAATCTGAGAACTGTCATAAGGAATCCACCGCAAGCGGTACCTCTTATGACAAATCACCGGGGGAGAGAAAAATGAGATTATCGGGTCATACTATGCGTTTGATCATGAAGGGAAGCGAATTTTGCGGAATAGCATTAGTGATAGGGTTATTGATATGTATGGTACATGCAGGGCCGTTCGTTGAGACGGTGAGTGTAATTTTCGGTGTTTTGTTCGTGCTTTCGATCATTGTGATACAACTGCAGAGGTATCAGGATGGATACGGAGAGCGCGGATATTAAATACGAAAGTCTTCTAAGGGTGAGGGGATCCTTTTGAAGACAGATCATACCAGGATGATGGGAAGCAGATGTTTGGGGCATCTGCTTTCTGTTATAATCAGGGTTGGTAAATACAATACCGGGCGGCCCGGAATGTTTGGGGCGATGGTTTTCGGAGCGGTCACAGAATGGATGACAGGGATAAACAGATATCAAAAAAAGCGGCGGAACTCATCCGGCTTTCATCGGATACGATAATAGTCAGCATGCGTTTTATGGATGTGGCTCTCGGGCGTCTTAAGCCGGAGGAAAAGGCAGGTCTTTTCGGCACGGCAACGGACGGAGAGCATTTTTTCTATGACAGCGGTTTTGTGCTCAGAAGATATCTTGATGATGTCAATGTCGTCACGCGGATGTTGTTGCATTCCCTCCTCCACTGTGTATTCAATCATTCTTTCAATTACGATAAGATGGAAGAAGAGGTGTGGGATCTTGCCTGCGACATCGCGGTTGAAAATATCATCATGGAGCTTGAAGTGCCGTCATTTATGCTGCATGACGACAGCGACAGGAAGCAGCTCCTTCGCGGTATCTCCATGGAAGTCAGAGCTTTGACGGCCGAGAAGATATATAAGTATTTTCTTGTGAATCCTCTTTCAAAGTCGGACAGGCTTAAGTTTGAGGGGCTTTTTGCACAGGATCGGCACATATACTGGCGGAAGCTTGAAAATTACGAGATATCCGAACAGGCATGGAAGAAGATAAGCGAGCGGATAAAAACGGATCTCGGAACATTTTCAAAGGCATCGGGACATTCCGAGAGCCTTATTAAGAATCTTGTCGATACCACTAAGAAGAAGTATGATTATAAGAGACTCCTCGAACAGTTTACAGTGATGGGTGAGGAACTTAAGGTCAATGACGAGGAGTTCGATTACATCTACTATACGTACGGACTTGAGCATTACGGGAACATGCCGCTTATCGAACCGCTTGAGTTCAAGGATGAAAAAAGGGTTCGGGATTTTGCGATCGTGATCGACACGTCGGCTTCCTGCATGGGCGCCGTGGTCCGTTCGTTCCTTAAGAAGACCTATGATATACTTAAGAGTACGGAGAGTTTTTCAAGCAAGATAAATGTTCATATCATCCAGTGCGATAACGAAGTCCGCTCCGACACGAAGATAACAAGTGACAGTGACTTTGATGATTTTATCGCACATGCAAAACTGTCGGGTTACGGCGGTACGGATTTCAGGCCGGCCTTTGATTATGTGGATGAGCTGATAGATGATGGGGAATATGAGAATTTTAAAGGACTCATTTATTTTACGGACGGTTACGGGATCTATCCCGGAAAAGCACCCGAATATGACACAATGTTCGTATTCGTGAAAAGAGACGAACTTAAACCCGAAGTCCCCTGGTGGGGGATAAGAGTAGAACTGCAGGAGGACGCGATCTTAAATGAACATACAACAGGCTAAGGATTATATCAAACAGACGGTGAGTCTGTATCTTACCAAGGGAGAATTCGGGGAATACGTGATCCCCGTTGTCAGGCAGCGTCCCGTTTTTCTTCTCGGTGCGCCGGGCGTGGGCAAGACTGCTGTGATGGAGCAGATAGCGCAGGAGCTGGGCATTGCCCTTGTATCATACTCCATGACGCATCACACAAGGCAGTCGGCGATAGGCCTTCCCTTCATAAAGCATGAGGAATATGAAGGGCTTGAATATGACGTGACCGAATATACCATGAGCGAGATAATCGCGACCATATATGAGACGATGAGGGAGACGGGCATTAAGGAAGGCATCCTTTTCCTTGACGAGATAAACTGCGTCTCCGAAACGCTCGCGCCTTCGATGCTCCAGTTCCTGCAGTACAAAGTGTTCGGACGCCATCAGGTACCTGAGGGATGGGTGATAGTGACCGCGGGAAATCCGCCCGAATTCAATAAGGCGGTCCGTGAATTTGACGTCGCTGTAATGGACAGGCTTAAGATAATGAATGTCGAGGCGGATTATAAGGTATGGAAGGAATATGCCCTTGAAAACAGCGTGCATCCGTCGATAATAAGCGTCCTCGACCTTAAGAGGGAATACTTCTATCTTATCGAGAATACGGTCAACGGAAGATCCTATGTAACGGCGAGAGGCTGGGAGGATCTGTCGGAGATACTTAAGCTTTACGAGGGAGCCTCTCTGCAGGTGGATGATACCCTTATAGACCAGTACATCCGCAATGAAACAGTGGTCCGGGAATTTG
>JAFSZZ010000042.1 GCA_017458765.1 Lachnospiraceae bacterium
GTTCACCTTCACCTGGAAATCCATCCTGCCGTGATACTCGATATCCCCTTCAGGATCATAGCATGCAAGGTCCCCTGTGCGATACATTCTGATACCGTCAACAAACGGACAGTTCCCAAAGACTTCCCCGGTTTTATCCTCAAGCTTCCAGTATCCGTATCCAACCTGTGGTCCGGCATAGCACAGCTCTCCTATAACACCTTCGGGAAGCAGTTTCCCTTTGGGGTCAAGGATAAAGGCGTAGCCATTTGGCATGGCTTTGCCGATCGGAACACCTTCATATCTCACGCCCTCCTTAAGATAGTACAAAGTTGCCACGTTGGTACACTCTGTAGGACCGTATTTATTGATGATCTGTATGCCCTTTGGCTGCTCCACCTTTGTCAGAGCCTCACCAATTGCCGTCATATAGCGGAGCGGCAGCTTGTAATTTAACAAAAGAAGTCTTGCAACCGATGTTGTAAATCCGCCTCCGGTAATCCCATTCTCACGGATAAAATCTGCGATCTCCTCAGGATCCCTTCTTATCCTCTCCGGCATTATATGTATAGAAGCACCGGATAACAGCACGGGATAAATATCTTCAATATGAGAATCAAAGGAGAAGGAAAAATGAAGTCCTATCCTGTCATCCTCTTTCAGGCTGTTCTGCTTTACGGTTGAGAGGGTGAAGTTAAGAAGCCCCCTGTGGTGTAAAAGAACACCCTTTGGAAGACCTGTGGAACCTGATGTATAGATCATATATGCATATCCGCCCGGCTTGGCGGGTCTATTGGAATAAGTTCTTCCCTGATGATCCCTTACAATGCTTTTCACTTCATCACCGGTAAGCAAAAGCCTTGCCCCGGAATCCGAGAGCATGTACTCACGACGCTCCTTCGGATAATTCCGATCTATTGGAAGATATGCCGCACCTGCCTTGTGAATGCCAAGGACAGCTGTAACAAATTCTTTTACGCGGTCCATCTCAAGTGCCACAAAGTCATTTACTTTAATACCTTTTTCCGTAAGGAAGAAAGCTACGGCATCTGATGCGGCGTCAAGCTCTCTGTAGGTCATGCCTCCTTCATCATCCGTCACAGCAAGTCTCTCATAAAAAGCATCCTTTCTTGCGTCAAACAGATCAAGCCATGTCTTACTCCCATCAAGTTCAAGCACTTCTCCTGCCGAGGAAGCAACCACATCCTTTTCCTCGTCCTCTGATAAGGTGGAAACATCCTTAAGATATGTCTCCCCGGACATACCGTATATCACATTTCCCATAGCGCATGTTATGCGGTCCATATCTGCCTTACCATACCTTCTGCCGTCGTACTCAATGCTGACAACGTACTCTTTTCCGTCAGGATATGCCGTAACATACAGCGGTACCTTTGCCTCATCAAGCTTAAGATGAACGGACAGGGAACCCTCTATCTCTCCTCCCTCATAGAGACCGCCCTGATAGATGAACAGGACCTCGCCCCTCTTTCCAAACCGCTCCACCAGTCGTGTGTACGGATAAAACTCCCTGGCAGCAGTTTCCTTAAGCTGGGCATGTACCGATCTGACATAGTCACGGACAGTCAGGGAAAGATCCTCATCAAAGTCCGCGGTGCGTACGACCGGAAGGGTTTTTACAAACATTCCGACGGTGTGATCAAGATCCTGAACGTCCCCTCTTCCGCTGCTTATCGTGAGATATAAAAGCTCCTTCTCCCTTGTGAGACGCATAAGAGTCTCACTGAAGGCAGCCTGCAGAAGACTTCCTGCCGTCACCTCACATTCTCTTGCAAGCATGTCAACGATATTTGCCGTAACCCTTAGAAGCGATCTTCCGTAAACGCAACCGTCAGGCTCTTTTGAATCGGGGATAGAAAGAACATTTGCCTCACTGACAAGGTCTTCAAAATATTTTTCCGCTTCCTGATAGTCTTTCTGTGATTCTCTTTCCTTCTCATAAAGAGCAAGATCAAAAGCGGTGATGGATTCCGGCAAAACGTGCTCTCCTGCGTAAGCCCTTTGGATATCTTCCATCAGGATCGCACTTGAGAGGCCGTCATAGATAATGTGATGAATGTCCATAAATACCCAGGTGGTATCATTCAGAGCATAGATCTTAAACCTGAACAGAACATCATTCAACAGATCAAAGGGCTGTACCAGGTCCTGGAAAAACTGCGGTGTCGGCTCCGTATCAGGAGTATACACATCCACTTTTATTTCAATATCATCTCTTCTTACCTGTAAAAGCTCGCCGTCTTTAAGGGTAAAGCCCACCTTCAGATATGAGTGGGCAGACACCGCACTTATGATGGCTTCTTTAAGCCTGTATGGATCAGTGTCTTTAAGTCCGAAAGCTGACGGTACATTGTACTGGGTAGTATCCGGATGCATCTCCCAGTCGAGGAATATGCCTCTTTGGTTCTCTGTGACAGGGTAGGTTTCCCTGATCCCATAGGAATGTATCCTAAGCTCTGCTTCTGTTTCTTTATTTATCTGCTCACGGATCAAAGCTGCTATGCTGCGGACAAAAGGCTCTCTCATTATGTCTGCAACCCTGATATGTGCCCCGAATCTTGACTGTATGATCCCGGATAAGCGCATGATACCAAGGGAGTTTAGTCCAAGGGCAACAAGATTATTGGTAACACCAAAATCATCGTAACGGATAAGCTCCTTAAGTATATTAAAGAGTTCATTCTCAAGCTCATCCTCAGGAGCTGTTATCTCATCTACCCCTTTGCCCGGTGCAGGGAGATTTTTCCTGTCATATTTACCGCTCGGAGTCATTGGCATAGTCTCAAGCTGTATAAACACCGTAGGAACCATATAATCCGTGAGGCTCTGTGAGAGGAACCCGCTCAGACTCTCTGTGTCGATCTTTTTATCTGCCACAAAATACAGCACCAGTTGTCCTTCTCTGACATCTGCCACAACCTGTTTCATACCTTCAAACCTGAGGGCATTGCTCTCCACTTCACCCAACTCTATACGATATCCACGGAGCTTGATCTGCAGGTCAAGCCTTCCCAGATATTCAACATTGCCTTCTTCGTTGTACCGTCCAAGGTCCCTTGTGCGATACATGGTCTGTCCGGGCAGTAAAGGACAATCGGTAAATACTTCTTTTGTCAGATCCTCTCTGTGCCAGTACCCATTGCCGACATTTCGTCCGACATAGCAGATCTCTCCCGCAACTCCCTGAGGCAGGAGATTTCCCTCTTCGTCCAGTATAAAGGCATAGCAGTTCTCTAACGGCCTTCCGAGAGGAACCGCCTCATAGTACCTTCCCTTTTCCAGTTCATAATCAAGAACTATATCGGTAACCTCAGTGGCTCCGCAGATATTGATTATGCGAACGTCACCTCCCGTAACATCAAGAAGCGCCTCTCCTCCCACAGAAACGACTCTCTGCTTCAGATCATAGCCATTGATAAGAAGCCTGCCCATGGCTGTAGCAAATGCGCTGACCGTAATGTGATTTTTGATCAGGAAGTCATAGATCTCCTCAGGATCCTTGCATATCCTGTCAGGCATGATATGAAGAGATGCTCCTGCTGCCAATGCCGGATAGAAATCGCGGATATGAGAGTCAAAGGAAAATGTTATGTGATGGCTGACCCTGTCATCCGGAGTAACTTCAAATCTTCTGACATAAATCTGTGTATAGTTCATAAGGGCGCTCTGTGGTATCATGGCACCCTTGGGAAGTCCTGTGGAACCTGATGTGTAGATCATGTAGGCAAGATTCTCAGGTCTTGTAAGATGAACAGCCTTTGGATCTTCGTCTTCCAAAACCCATTTTTTAACGAGTTCCTTAGTAAGTATCACACCTGCACCGCAGTCTTTTTCCATGTACTCTATACGATCTTTTGGGTAATCCGGATCTATGGGAACATAGCAGGCTCCAACCTTATGAATACCCAGTACTGCCACAGCAAATTCCTTGACGCGGTGGAGCTTGATGACCACAAAGTCATCCGGTTTGACTCCCATATTAAGGAGCCGTCCCGCAACGGCATCTGACTGCCTGTTGAGTTCACTGTAAGTAAGCCTGCTGTCATCATCCGTAACAGCAAGGTGATCGGGCTGCTCCTTCACAAGCCGAAGGAACATATCGATCCAGGTCTCATTGGTGTTGTAGCTAAGATCCTTACCCCTGCTAAGCTTCATCATAGCCTTGGCATCTTCATCTGAAAGGCGAGGGAGTTTTCTCACCGGCAGATCGGGATTCTCTGTAAGGCCAAAAGCCAGTACCTTTACAAGAGATAAAATACGCTCTATCTCTACTCTTCGATATTTGGATCTGTCAAAAGAAACAGCGAATGTCAGCTCACCTTCCCCATTCAGGAAGGCAAAGGGATGGATATCCGTATAATTCTCTTCAGCCTCATATATCTGCTTGAGCCTGGTTCCGCCTGCTGCCGCCTCTTTTTCACTGGCGGTTTCGGTAACAACACCACTGTCAAAATTCTCATAGGAGAATACTGACTGTGATAGATTACTTCCCAGCTCAGACTGTCCCTGAATATCCTCCAGCGGACAAAAATCATACATTGAGGTTTCAGCTGCCTGTTCTGCCATCATCCTGAGAAGACGACGGGTCGTGGTATCCTTACCGGTCTTTACACGGACCGGGACGGAATTGATAAACATGCCCACTACATGCTCGGCATTCTGGTTCTTTAAGTCTCTGCCGGATACAACCTTGGTAAAGACCACATCATCCGAATGATCATAGGTCTGAAGCACCATCGCCCATATCATCTCTGCCGCCTGGCTCATGGTGGCATGTTCAGTCCTGCAAAGATCTTTAAGTTTCCCGGTAAGCTCCTTATCCAGTGATATTCTGAGTTCTGATGTTTCGGACTGTTCGTCAACCGGTACGGCACCATAAGAAGGGATCTCAGCTCTTGTCTGATAGTCTGAAAGGAGCCTGTTAAAGTACTCAAGGGCCTCTTCCTTATCTCTTCCAAGGATCTCTCTTACGGCTGCCTCATAGCTTCCCGGAGTATCTTCCGAAGTAGGAAGGATCTCATTTCCCGTGATCTCCTCAGCTATAAGTTCGAAGAGATCGTTCATATAATCCTTGATACACCATCCATCCACTATGATGTGATGAACGGCAGTTACCACATAGCATGAATTTTCCGATGTCTTTGCAACAACAACCCCGAAAAGAGGTTTGTCCTGAAGGTCAAAGCCCTCCGTCAGGATGTCTCTTCTGACCTTAAGGATCTCTTTTCCCCTGTCCTTGACACCACTTAAGTCAATTTCTTTAAACCATGGCTGCCTGTCACTTATAACCTGCCTTGGTACGGAAACATTTTTATATACTATGGCAGTGCGAAGCACCTCATGGCGCTGTCCCAGTCTTTTAAGAACTCTCTTCATCTGCTTCGCAGATGGAAGGTAAGTCATTTCATAAATGCTTACAAGCCGATATCCCCAGCCCTCCGGGTTCTGGATATGATACAGGAGCATACCCTGCTGAAGTGGCAGCAGCGGGTAAATGCGGCTTATGGTCTCACCACGCTCTGCAAACTCCTCTTCAACATCTCTGTACTCTGAAACCGACCATTCCATCTCCCCCACATCTGATGTGAGGACGGGAAACTGTTCTTTATTTTCTCTTATAAAGCCGCCTATTTCCTTTAGTTCTCCAAGCATCCCCTCAAGGAATATGCGGATCCTCTCATCATCAAATTTCCCCGTGCTATACCCTGCGGATACATAAAGACATCCTGATGCGATCATGATATTTAAGGACAGGTCAGGGCCAAAGGCATTTCTCTTATCCATTGAAAGACCCGTGTCATAACCCTTCGCCATTCTGAAATGTCCCTGATCATCATTGTCAGAGCCACTCTCCCCCAGATAATTAAAGCCTATCTGCGGCACAAGATCCCTTGATTCCGAAAGAGCCTTCTTACCCGGAAGATATCTCAGTGTCATATATCCGACGCCCCTGTTTGGAACCCGCCTTAAGCTCTCTCTTGCATTTATCAGATCTTCAAGGATCTCACCCTCTCCGACGTCTTCAAGTACAAGGGGATAAGCCGCAGTAAACCATCCCACAGTCCTGTCGGGATTAAGATCCATGTCGGGATTTTGCCTTCCATGTCCCTCAAATTGCAATGATACCTTACTGTCCCCTGTAATAGCTGCATAGCTCCTTACCACCGCTGTTATAAGAGCTTCGGCCATGGTAACCGATCCATCCCCAAATCCGCTCTTAATAAGCAGCCCTGTTTCCTTTTCATCAAGCACAGCTCCTGTGTAGGCAAAAGATCTTTCGCCTTCCGTATCTTCATCGCTGCACAAACTCTTTAGTTTCTTTTCCACACTGTCCCAGTACGGGATTTCACGTGTGAGTGCAAAACTATCCCTGTATTCATACAAAGCCGCTGCATAGTCGCCGTAAAATACAGTTTTTTCAGGAAGGATCACTTCTTCGCCCCTTAGTGCATCTTCATAGGCTGTCTCCAGGTCTGATCTTATTATCGACCATGAAACGCTGTCAATTATGAGGTGATGCGCTGCCATGAAGAACAGATCTCTATCCTCTGTATGTATGAGCGCTGCACGGATAAGGGCTTGGTCCATCTTAATCCCGCCCTGGATCGTATTGCAGATGTCGGTTACGTTTTTGCCTGCAGCTTCATATTCTTCCAGATGTATCCTTATGGTATCTTCTCTCACATAGAGCCCGTCATCTATCCAGATTGCCCTCAGCATATCGTGCTGTACCAAAATACTATTCCACGCCAATGTAAGGGCATTAACATCAGCCCTTTCTTCCATCGTCAGTAACAGTGCCTGTCCAAAGTGCCCGGGAACAGCCAGCCTTAATGAGCGAAAAAATACTGTTATGGCGGCATCTTTTATCTTTCCATGGAATGACTTATGAGAGTCATCCTCTTTTGCCGCATCATCCTTAGCAGCAATGGCAGCCATGGCCCGCACGGTCCTTGCCTTCATCACATCTGCAGCCTTCAGTTGTATCCCGGCTTTCCTTAATGCGCTGATCATGCGGATCGTCTTTATCGAATCACCCCCAAGGGCAAAGAAATCATCAAGCGCTCCAACAGGACGTGTAAGACCGAGGAACTGCCTTATCACCTCGGCAATCGTAATCTCCATGTCGCCGGCAGGAGGAACATGATCCTCGGCTGAACGGACAGTGATATCCGGAAGATGCCTGTAATCCGTCTTTCCGTTTGAAGTAAGGGGCATCTTTTCAAGATGAACATATACCGTTGGCACCATATAGTCTGCAAGAACTCCCGATAAGAAGTCCTTAAGTTCGTTTTCATTTATCTCTTTTGTGGAAGTATAGAAGAGAACCAATTGTTCTTTTCTCACATCAAGAGCTGCATTTGTGATCCCGGCAAAATTCTCCGCACAGCTTTCAATTTCTCCGCTCTCAACCCTGTAGCCCCTTATCTTTATCTGGCGATCCTCTCTTCCATGGAAAATAAGCAGGCCGTTTTCGTCAAATCGCGCCAGATCCCCTGTACGATAAACCTTTGTGGTCACGCCGTCTATGTCGACATCTGCAAATTTCTGCCCTGTAAGGTCAGGTCTGTTATGATATCCTTCCGCCAACTGGTTCCCCGCAAGGCACAGCTCTCCCACTACTCCGACAGGGAGCAGATTTCCTTCCTCATCCAGGATAAAAGATGCTGATCCCGGCACCGGACGTCCTATCGGGATCTGTAAGTCCTTCTCCTGATCCACCTCGTAGTACGATGAGCATACAGTAAACTCGGTAGGCCCGTATTCGTTAATGAGTCTGACTTTTGTTTTCTTAACAGGAAGAAGCCTCTCTCCACCCATGGTCATATCACGGAGCGAAATGTCAGGATGTGCATTTATGAGCGCCATCCCGATCTGAGCAGGAAGTGCCATGGCAGTTACATTGTTAGCCCTGACATACATATCCATGGCATCCAGATCATTTCTTGTTTCAACATCCATGATAAATACCTGTCCACCTGCGCAGAGCGGACATATAAGGTCATCCAGGGATGCGTCAAAAGAAAAACCGATATACTGTCCATGTCTGCTCTCATGGTCGATATTAAGCTTATCACTTCTCCATTTTGCAAAGCTGTAAAGTGAACGGTGGGACTGTACAACTCCCTTCGGTTCACCTGTGGAACCTGAAGTGTAGATCATATATGCCCTGTCATCGGAAGTTAAAGCAGGCAGATCGATTTTCCTGCTTTCCTCTTCTTTGATATCATATTGTTTAAGCGCACTTTTGATCGTCTCAGGATCAAGAACAATGCTGCACCCGGCATCTTTTAACATGAAATCGATACGATCTTTCGGAAGATCCGGATCCACCGGAACGAAGGCTGCTCCGGCCTTGTTTATGCCTAAAACTGCGATCACATATTCTTTAACCCTTGGCATTTTTACCGCAACAAAGGAGCCTCTTTCCACTTTCCTGTAAAGAAGATAAGAAGCCACTGCATCAGATCTTTGGTCAAGCTCCCTATAGGTTAGTTTTCCTTTATCGTCTGTTACCGCATCGCAGGATGGGTATTTTTCTGCGCTGTCTTTAAACATATCAAGCCAGGTTCCAAAAGACTTGACAGGAAGAGCTTCTCCCCTTGAAAGCTTAAGAATCCTTGCGATATCTTCCTCTGACGATCTCTTGAGTTTTACTACAGGGAGATCAGGAGAATTGACTATCTCTTTTGCAAAATTCTCAAACAGTTTAAGAACCATCTGTATTTGCCCGCCCGTAAAGGCACTTCTGTCAAAGGCAAGCTTTAAGACAAGCTGACCGGCATCATCAATATATGTAAGTGGATCTACTCTGCCAAATACCTCTTCCTTTATCAGGAACGGACGCATGACAAACGGAAGAGGATCCTTATCTGTGTTCCCTGCTCCCCCCATTTCCATAAGTCCGCTGTTATAATTCTCAAAGGCAAGTACAGAGCCTGACAGAGCAGAGCCTGATACATTTTTCTGAATGTCTGTAAGTGGACAAAAATCCCATTCCGAAGAGGCGTCAGACTGCTTTCTGAGCTTAGAGAGCATCTGCCTTGCGGTGATAGTCTTACCGGCGCTTACGCGTACCGGCACAGAGTTTATGAAAAGACCTACTACCTTTTCGGAGTTTTCTGTATAGTCTCTTCCCGATACCACCTTGCAAAATACAACATCCCTTGAGTTATTACAGGTTTGGAGCACAAGCCCCCACAAAAGTTCCACTGCATTGCTGACAGTGGCCTTTTGCTGTCTGCAAAGGTCCAGAATGGCCCCGGTGGTCTTTTCATCAACTGCTACAGACATGGTGTCTTCATCGCACCGGTTTTCTTCGCTAACAGGGCCAAATGACCTTATTTCACCGCTTCCCTCATAGTCCTTTAATAACTCATCCCAGTATAAAAGCCCTCTCCTTTTGTCCCGTAAAAGAGTATCCCGGACCGCCCTCTCATAATACCCGTCAAGATTCTCCTCATCATCTGTAAATGCATCATTACCACTCATCTCCCCGATAATGAACCGGTAGAGATCACTCATATAGATGGAATTACACCAGCCGTCCACCAGCATATGATGCACAAGAATAAAGAGATAACAGGAGCTTTCACCTGTTTTTGCCAGTACAACTCTAAAGTTAGGCTCTCTTTGAAGATCCTTAAAGCCATGAAGCAGCTCAATGCGGAACTTCTTTGCCGCTTTGCCACTGTTTTCAGCACCGGATAAGTCTATCATCTCAACGGACACTTTTCTGCTCACTATGGCCTGTCTCGGCACGGATACGCCCTCATATATAAAGGCTGTTCTTAATACCTCATGCTTTTGTAACAGGCGATCCACAGCTCTTTGCACCACTTCCCGACTAAGCAGCGTATCAACTTCAAACACGTATCCAAGCCTGTATGCCAGACTCTCCGGCTCATTAATATGTTTAAGGAGCATGCTCTCCTGCATGGAAGTCATGGGATAGATACGCTGTATTTCCTCGTCCCGGCTATGGAAATCCCGCATCACTTCATCAAATTCTTCTATGGACCATTCTTTTTCACCCAGATCGCTTGGGGTCTTAGTGAAAGCTTTTGTCTCATCAATAAGATCACATATCAGCTTAAGCTCATCAAAAATGCCATCAATAAGCTCATCAGCTTTTTTGTCAGAGCACACAGCCTGATTGTATCTGAGACCCAGTGTGAGTTTCCCGCCGGAAAGAGCGGCATCTATTGAAAGATCAGGCCCGAAGGTGTTTTTGTCCGAAACAGGATTCCCGGGAGAAAAGGCATTTGAAATCTTAAAGAAAGCATCCCCATCCTGCTCCGCATCCATTTCACCAAAGTAATTAAAGCCTATTCGAGGGCACAGGTTTAAAAGACCCTGGAACTCTTCAGATCCATTAAGAAATCTAAGTGCATTGTAGCCGACTCCCTTTTTCGGTACCCTGTGTCTGGCCTCCTTGACGCGGATAAGATCATCCATCATATCTCCTGACAGATGTTCTGCCACCATGGGATAAATAGAGGTAAACCACCCGACAGTGCGGTCAAGAGTCAGCTTTTCACCAATATCTTCCCTCCCGTGTCCTTCAAACTGTATGGTGACACCATCCTCACCAAAGAGCCTGCAATAGCTTCGGCTCACTGCCGTAAGAAGGATATCATCCATATCAGCGTTCATCTTTTCAAGATCGGCGTGGATCAGCCGTTTTGTCTTTTCACCGTCAAGAGCTCTCCCGATACTGTGCATATTGCGGCTATAGTCGTTTTCTGTTGAAAGAGGGTACTTCTCAAGTTTTTCCTGCACAGACTTCCAATATGGGATCTCCAGAGACAGGGCGTAACTGTCCCTGTAATGCCTCATGGCATCTGCATAATCTCTGTAGGTGTTGGTTTTTTGCGGAAGCGTCGCCTCCCTGCCTTCAGCACTGAGGTTATATGCTTTTTCAAGGTCTCCTATGATTATTCGCCAGGATACCCCGTCGATTATAAGGTGATGTGCTGTCATCACAAGAAACCATCTGTTTTCCACATGGAAAAGAGCTGCTCTCATCAGGGACTTATTCATCTGAATGCTGCTCTGGATCTGATTGCAGATGGCGGTTACTTCCTTTAAGTTGTCGCATTCATATCTCTCTACCTGTATGGTGTGATCTGTACCTCTTATTACGAGCTCACCATCAACCATTACAGCTCTGAGCATGTCATGCTGATAAGTCAGGACATCAAAACCATGCTGCAATGATCCGGGCACAGGTTCGGCTTTACATTCAAGGCAGATACTCTGATTGAAATGTGCCGGTACTGGAAGATCAAATCCCCTGAAATACTCTGTTATGGGTGCAGCTCCCACAATGCCTTCAACAGGCTCCTGACTTATTCCCGAAAAAGCACCTTCTGCTGCCCTCTCCGCTATCCCTGCAGCAGTCTTTGCCTTCATAATGTCTGCAACACTTACCGTGATATCCTCTTCTCTTAAAAGACTGACAAGACGTATAGCCTTTATGGAATCTCCTCCGAGTTCAAAGAAATTGTCATTAAGACCAACATCCTGTGAAAGACCGAGTATTTTTCTAAGGCAGATCGTAACTGCCTTCTGGGTTCTCGTGACAGGTGGAACATACTTCGTGCTTCTGAGCAAAACGGGTTCAGGAAGAGCTCTTTTATCAATTTTCCCACTTGGAGTTGTGGGCATAACATCCAGCCTCATAAATATCCCGGGCATCATATGATCTGCAAGGTTCTCCGACATATGCTCTCTGAGGGCAGCTTCACCTATACTGTTCTCCTCTTCGGTATAGTAGAGGACGATCTTCCCCTGTTTTACCAAAACTGCTGCCTGACGGATTGACGGACAACGAAGAGCTGTGCTTTCAATCTCGCCAAATTCAACCCTGAAGCCGTTCACTTTTACCTGACTGTCTATTCTGCCCAGATACTCAAGCTGACTGTCTTCCCCATAGCGGGCAAGATCGCCGGTATGATATAGCCTGGTGTCTTCTATCCATGGGCAGTCTCCAAATACTTCCTCTGTCTTATCCTCAAGCCTCCAATAGCCGTAGCCAACCTGAGGCCCCGCATAGCAAAGCTCACCCACACATCCAAAAGGAACCAGCTTTCCCCTGGTATCCACTATAAATACAGCTCCTCCGGGCATTGGACGGCCAATGGGCACCTCCTTATAACTTCTCCCTTTTTTAAGAGTATAGGTCGCAACAATATTGGTACATTCAGTTGGCCCATATTTATTTATGATGGTGGTGTCACCGGGAGTGATCTGGCGAAGTGCTTCTCCCATCAGTGCCATATATCGCTGCGGAAGTTTATACCCGACAGCCATCAGTCTTCCGATGGAGGTCGTAAATCCTCCTCCGGTGATATGATGATCCATAAGATAGCCATATATAAGATCAGGATCACGACGCACAGACTCCGGCATAATATGGATGGACGCTCCGGCAAGAAGCGGCGGATACAGATCCTCTATATGTGAATCAAAGGAAAACGAAAAGTGATGACCTATCCTGTCAGAGCTTGTGAGCTTATTTTCTTTTTTTGCAGCCAGGGCAAAATTAAGAAGTCCCCTGTGATGAAGGATCGTCCCCTTTGGTCGCCCGGTCGATCCGGAAGTATAGATCATATAAGCAAAACCCTCAGGCTTTGCAAAAGGAAGACGGGCGGCTTCTTTCCCTGAGCTTACAGCTTCTTTTACCAGTTCCTTCGTCAGGATAACCTTGGCTTCAGAGTCCTTTAGCATAAACTCCCGGCGCTTGTCCGGATAATTGATATCAACAGGCACATATGCAGCCCCTGCCTTATGGATACCGATCACTGCCACAACAAACTCACAGCACCTGTCCATGTAAAGAGCCACGAACTCATTTTCCGATATTCCCTTCTTAAGCAGATAAGACGCCACCGCATCCGACTCTTCATTAAGTTGACTGTAGGTAAGACTTCTCTCTTCATCTACCAGCGCTGTGTTGTCCGAAAACTTTCCGACAGACTCCTTGAAAAGATCGATCCATGTAAGATCCTTGTCATAGGATATGGGCGGAGTCATTGATCTTTCTATGATTTCTGTTTCATACTCAGAAGGCAAAAGTCGTACTTTTGATAACACATCTTCATATGCCATATCACATATGACCTGTTTTAAAGAAACCGCGAGCAGCTCCATGTCTCTTTTACCATAGCGCTTTCCGTCATACTCAATACGGATCTCATAGCTGTCATCTATAGGATAGGCAGTGATCGTAAGCGGAAACTTCAAGGTATCAAGTTTAAGCTCTATAACCTCTGCGCCCTCTACTTCACCGCCTTCATATAAGCCTCCCTGATACACAAAGAGTATCTCTCCGTGTAATCCCGTCTCTTCCACCAGTTTTGTGTACGGGTATATTTCTCTTCTATAGGTATTCTGCAGTTGATCGGAAAAAAGGGCTACAAACTCTTTCACTTCATCACTGCCTTTTCCGGAGCCCGGCAGATGACATACCACGGGAACGGTCTTTACAAACATTCCGATGCTGTGATCAAGTTCCGGCATACCTCTTCTGCCATTAGTGATGGTGAGGTAAACCGGGTTATCCTCCCTGATAAACCTTCCCATGGTCTCTCCAAAAGCTGCGTGAATAAAGCTTCCTGAAGTTACCTCATATCTTCGGGCCGCTCCATCTATAACTGCCGCATCTACTTTGATCGAAACCTCCCCCTGTTCAGTCCCATCGGGGATGGCAGAATTCGGGTAGGACATGACATGATGATCTGACAAAAGTTCATTAAAATACGCTCCGGCCTCTTCATAGGCCCCGGCCTCCTGCTGCTCCTTCTCATAAAGAGCAAAGTCATAGGCCGTGATCTTTTCGCGTTCTACCGGCTGTCCTTCATATGCTTTAAGAACATCACTCATAAAGATGCCGGAAGACAGACCGTCAAAGATGATGTGATGAACATCCATAAACATCCAGGTCTGCCCCTCATACTTAAACAACCGGAATCTGTACAGCCTGTCCTTATTAAGATCAAAAGGTCTTACAAGCTTCTGGAAAAATGCTTCATCAGGAAGATCCGTAAGCTCTGTGATCGGGATGTCGATGTCGGTCACATCCCCGGGAAGCTGCACTACCTGTCCGTCTCGTATCTCAAAATTGGTGTTCATGCATGGATGGGCCAGAATTGTCTTTTGAATAGCCCCGGCAAAGACCTTGGCATCAACATCCGTAAGGCAGAAAGCTGTGGGGATATTGTACTGTGTGGTGTCGCGGTTCATTTCCCAGTCCAGATACACGCCGATCTGATTCTGACTGGCAGGATATACACTGCGCTTCTCATAGGAATGTACCCCTGTCTTTGTGATATCCTGCTCCTTTGCTCCCTCCTCTATCCTCTTTGCAATGTTTCTGATAAACGGCTCCTTCATAAGATCGGTTACGCTTACCGAGGCATTGAATCTGCTCTGTATCAATCCGCTAAGCCTCATGATGCCCAGTGATGTCAGCCCCTGGGATACAAGATTATTTGTCACTCCAAAATCATCATAGTTTAGCTGCTTACGGACAATATCATAGAGCTCCTGTTCCACCTCTCCTTCGGGAGGAATGATCTCATCCTTAGCCACTTCCACCCTTGGAAGCGACTTTTTATCTATCTTGCCACTGGGCGTAAGAGGCATGACCGAAAGCTGCATATAGGCATCCGGAACCATGTACTCGGCTAGATTCATGGCAAGGTAGTTCCTGAGTCTCTGAGTGTCAATAGTTTCATCTGCTGTGTAATACAGACACAGGTGGTCCTCTCTCACAAGTGCCACCACCTGTTTCATACCCTTATAGGAGATGGCATTACTCTCAACTTCCCCAAGTTCAATACGAAAGCCCCTAAGCTTAACCTGGAAGTCAAGACGCCCCATATATTCCACTTCTCCGTCCTCGTTATAACGTCCAAGGTCTCTTGTGTGATACATGGTCATACCCGGAACATAGGGGC
Source organism: Lachnospiraceae bacterium (assembly GCA_017458765.1). Lineage (GTDB taxonomy): Bacteria > Bacillota > Clostridia > Lachnospirales > Lachnospiraceae > UBA2868. The sequence goes on from JAFSZZ010000042.1 coordinate 14,964, forward strand.
AATCCGTAAACACTGCTCTGTTAAGATCGTCCCTGTTCCAGTAGCCGTTTCCGACATTTCTGCCGGCGTAGCATATCTCTCCCGGTATGCCCTTTGGAAGAAGATTTCCGTACTGATCCAGTATAAAGGCGTAGCAGTTCTCTAACGGTCTGCCTATCGGAACAGACTCGTAGTATCTTCCCTTCTTAAGCTCATAATCGAGTACCACATCCGTTACCTCTGTGGCCCCGCAGACGTTATAAACATGGATATCACTTCCCGTGATCCCGCGAAGAACCTCACCTCCCAAAGACACAAAGCGTAGTTTAAGATCATATTCGGTCAAAAGAAGCTGTCCCATTGAAGTCGCAAAAGCTGCTCCCGTTATCTTGTTGTCATTCAGGAATTCATAGATGAGCGAAGGCTCCCTGACAATACTGTCAGACATAAAATGAAGTGATGCCCCTGCTGCCAGCGCCGGATAGAAATCGCGAATATGAGAATCAAAAGAAAAGGTGATGTGGTGGCCTAGTCTGTCCTTTTCCGTAACGCCAAAGCGTCGGATATAGATCTGAGTATAGTTCATAAGGGCGCTTTGAGGGATCATTGCACCCTTGGGCTTCCCTGTGGAACCGGACGTGTATATCATATATGCCAGATGTTCCGGCTTTGTTATATGAACAGGAGATGGATCGGGGAAAAGCAAAGCGCACTTAAGCACAAGCTCACGATCAAGAACCAGCTTGGATGCACAGTCCGATTCCATGAAAGCAATACGATCCTTCGGATAGTCCGGATCTATCGGGACATAGCATGCACCGGCTTTATGAACACCAATGACAGCCGCCGCAAACTCCTTGTGACGATGCATTTTGATGACTACAAAATCGTCCGGATTTACTTCCTGCTGTAACAGATATCGGGCAACAGAGTCCGACAACCTGTCAAGCTCACCATAGGAAAGACTCCCCTCCTCATCGGTCACAGCCACATGATCAGGCTGAGTCTGCACTCTGTCAAGAAACATATCGATCCAGGTTTTTCCGGTATCATATAAAAGTTCCGGACCTGTGGACATTTCCAAAACTCTGGCCTTCATACTCTCACTGACCCTGTTAAGAGTCACCAATGCTCTGTCAGGATAGGTGCAGATGCCACGGACAAATGTCTCAAAGAGATTCAGTATCCCCCGGATCTGGTATTCCTTGTATTTCTTTTTGTCAAAGCGGAGATTTATATGAAGACGGTCATTGTTTAAAAAGACAACAGGCGTAAGATCGTCAAAGCTCTCTTCCTTTAAGACCGCGCTCTTGATCCTGAAGGATCGTTTCTTTTGCGGTGCTGCGGTCTCACCAGCTCCGCTGCCAAAGTTCTGAAAGGACATTACAGTTTGAAACAGATTGCTTCCAAGCGGAGTCTGTGCCTGTATCTCGGAAAGTGCACAGTAATCATATTCAGAACTCTTTACACTCTGGTCCTGAAGCTCATGCAGCATCTGCCGCGCAGTGCTTTTATCCGTAATAGTCATTCGGACAGGCACTGTATTGATAAACAGCCCTATAGTACTGTTAACATCTCTGGTTGTATTGTCACGCCCGGATACCACCTTGGCAAAAACCACATCCTCACTCCTTGAGTAAGTATGTAGGATCATACCCCAGGCAAGTTGTGCGCCTATACTGACGGTCGTTTCTTCCGACTTGCACAAGTCAAGAAAAGCTGCCGTTACATCAGAGTCTATATCTGTTCCGAGTTCTGAATCTTTACTTTGCTCATCTTTGGGTACATCGCCAAAGGATGGGATCTCCGTTCTTGTATCAAAGCCTTCCAGAAGGTCTTTCCAATACTTAAGAGCCTGCCTTTTGTCTTTGTTTCCGATCTCTCTTACTGCTGCTTCATAAGTGCCAATTCTGTTATTATCCATGCTCTGTATTCTTTCTGAAGTCTCTATCCAAGAACACCTCTTTTTGTGTTTTCCAGTACCGGTATCTCTGTTTCGTCTTTATCCATGATATGCTCGCCGCTGTACTTTTTCGTCTCACTCACAATTATCCCGTTTAAGATCAACACAGCTATAATATTTGGAACCGCCATTAAGCCGTTCATGAGATCGCACAGATTCCAGACAAGGCTCATTTCCACCAGAGAACCCACAAATACGCTGATGATCCAGAGAATTTTATAGAAGATGATACTTTTTTCACCAAACAGATAAACTGCGCAGCGCTCGCCGTAGTAATACCAGCCAAGGATAGTAGAAAAAGTAAAGGTGATAAGCGCCACCATAAGGATCGGAACTCCAATATACGGGATCATTCCAAAAGCCTGACTGGTAAGGTTTGCACCATTGCCGGAAAGGCCATCGACACCGGGATATTTAATGATACAGGACACAAGCACAAGTCCTGAGATCAGACAGATCACTACGGTATCCCAGAAAGTGGCAGTCATGGAAACAAGCGCCTGCCTCTTGGGATTCAGGGTCTTTGCCGCCGCAGCCACAAGGGGCGAGGATCCCATACCCGACTCATTAGAGAAAAGACCTCTTGCAAAACCATAGCGACAGGCCAGGGTTACAGTACTTCCGACGAATCCACCTGCCGCTGCCTGAGCAGAAAAAGCCGACTTTACGATAATCACAACCGTCTGCCCAAGAACATCACCGTTCATCACAAGAATGATAAGACATCCCACTATGTAAAATAATCCCATAAAGGGAACCAGCTTCGAAGCAACATTTGAGATAGACTTGATCCCTCCGATAATTGCAAGAGCTGCCAATACGCTAAGTACAACCGCTACAACGATCGGCGGGATAGTAAAATTCTCTTCCAGATTAACCGCAACAGCATTGGCCTGCACCATACACCCGGTTCCAAGGGCACACACTGCTGCAAGACCCGCAAAGATTATCCCCGCCCATCTTGCGCCAAGACCACGCTCCAGGGCATACATAGCTCCGCCTATCATGGTTCCGTTTTGACTTTTCACCCTGTACTTTATAGCTATCATGGTCTCAGAGTACTTGGTTGCCATACCAAATATACCGGTAAGCCACATCCACAGCACTGCTCCCGGACCGCCCATAGCGATCGCGGTACCCACTCCTATGATATTTCCCGTTCCTATGGTAGAAGACAATCCAAGGGTCAGAGCCTCAAATTGAGAAATATCCCCCTCGGCACCGGAATCTTTTTTAAGAGACATTTTTATGGCCTTAAAAATATCCTTTTGAATGAAACCGGTACGAAAAGTCATGAATATATGAGTTCCAAACAACAGGATGATCATCGGCCATCCCCATATGAAACCGTCTATTTTGCTTATAATATCTCCTATCATAATTCCATCTTTTATTGCCTAACCTGATAATATTCTAAAAACAGCATATACAGAAAATAATATTATCATAAGACGGTACTGTTTTAAATATCTCTTTTTTAATTTTGACACCACAAATGTGTTAACCAATAAAGCCATATGTGTAAAATATTTTATCACACAAGAGTCAAATTTATTTGCGCATAAGTGTTAAATTAGTTATGATCGACCTGAAGTGATTATTTATGGAAAATACAGAAAAAATATATCGTAGACGAATAACGGACTCAGCGTTAAAGCTAAAACTCGAGGCTTTTGGTGCTACTTTAATTGTTGGCCCAAAACTGTAATTAAAAAATATATATATTTACTGTTATGAATACACGATACAGTTAAAATATCCGTATAAAACAGCAGGACTCCAAATTTGGAATCCTGCTTTTATATGGATATTATTTTTGCTTTATCTCATTTAAAGTTGTAATATCTCAGTTTTAGTTGTCACAAAACATCACATACTCTTCCGCTCTGCTATCTCAGCCATCTTGGCATCATTTAACCTCGTATCACCATGAACACGGCTGTAGGACAGGTAGCCGTTCATTCGCTCGATCTTGGTAAGGTTCCTGCTTCCGCACTTGGGACATACATCCATCTCAAGCTCCTGATGACCGCAGTCATCACAGTAAGCAAGGGACATGTTAACTCCCTCGTAGAAGCCCATATCCATGGCCCGCCTGATAAGTGTCTTGATCGCTTCAAGGTTGTAATCGATCGGATACTTAACATACTGGATCTTGCCGCCGTTACTTAATTCCCAGAACCTGAACTCAAGGTTCTGCTTCTCTATCGGGGTTATATCCTCGGTCACATGACAGTGGAAGGAATTCGATACATATTCCCTGTCGGATACATTCTCGACAATACCGTATTTCTTACGGAACTGCTTAACCTGAAGGCCGCACAGGGACTCGGCGGGCGTTCCGTATATCGCATAGAGGTGACCGTCCTCCTCCTTGAATTCATTGATCTTCTTGTTTATATATGTAAGGACCTCAAGGGCGAATTCCCCGTCCTCAACCAGCGATTTACCGTTATATAATTCCTGCAGCTCGTTAAATGCGGTTATTCCGAAGGAAGCGGTGGCCGACTTAAGCAGAGGCTTGATCTTATCCGTAAGCTGCAGATGGCCGCCGTAGAAGCCGCCTTCGCAATAGGCGAGCGGATTGGTTGAAGCACGCATCTCCCCCAGGTAAGCGTAGGTTCGCTTGTGGAGTCCCCTTATAAGATTGAGATAATAATCCAGTACCTCGTAGAAATCCTTACTCTCCTGACGGGACTTGGCAAGGATCATCGGCAGATGAAGCGAAACAGCACCTATATTGAACCTGCCGACAAATACAGGTACATCCTGATCATCCGCAGGATGCATTCCGCCCCTCTCATACCATGGGGACAGGAAGGCACGACATCCCATGGGGGATATGATCTTGCCGTACTGCTTGTACATGCTGGCAATATAGCCCTTGCCGGTAAGACTTAACCAGTCGGGATACATAGTCTTGCTCGAACACTCGACTCCTGCTTCGAAAACATCTTCAAGCTCCTTGCCCGGACCGTGAAGATTCTCATCATATAAAAATACGATCTTGGGGAAGAGCACAGGCTTCTTGCACTCGGCCTTACCCTGACCCTTTCGTCTTACGTTCAGCATCGTAATGGTGGCAAGCTTGGCAAAACGTCCGGTCCCCGTACCTGCCGTAACGGTGATGAACGGATAATCGCCTCTCGAGCTTGCAACGGTATTGAACTTATATTCCCAACCCTGGAAGCCCTGCTCAAAGTCACGTTCAACGTCCTTATAGGCAACTTCCTCGGCTTTCTTCTCATCTATACCGAGTTCGGTATATTTCTTAATGTACTTCTTATAGGACTTTTCTGCGTAGGGCTCAAGGATAAGATCCACAGAGGGAACCGTAAATCCTCCGTACTGCTGTGATGCCGCCGATAATACGATATCTCCTATAACATCAAAACAGGTATCCAGTGCCTTGGGTTCATTGTACCAGATATTACCCATTTCAAAGCCGCCCTTAAGCACCGTGGCAACATCAAACAGACAGCAGTTCATTGTGTCCCTTCTTGCGGACATATCATGAACATAGATGTATCCGTCACGGCAGGCCTGTATCTCCTCCGTGGTCATGAAGAACTTCTGATACAGTTCCTTATTAAGCTGATTGAAAATGAGGCTCCTCTTGGTCGATACAAGGGCCGAATCCGTGTTGGCATTCTCCTTATCGCCCACATACATGATCGACTGGCTCTTCTTATATACGTCATCGAGCATCCTGACGAAATCCTGCTTGTAATTCCTGTAGTCCCTGTAGGACTTCGCTACTATAGGCTTGACTTCTTCAAGCGCACTCTCAACGATGTTATGCATAACGGGGATCGGTATCTCGTCAACATCGAGTTCATCCACGCGGTCAACTACCTTCTGGCAGATGAATTCCTTCTCCTCCTCCGTAAACTTGGTAAGAGCCCTGTAAGCCGATTTCCCTACGGCATCTATGACCTTCTGGACATTAAATGCCTCCCTGGTCCCGTCCTTCTTGATCATCCTTACGTCGCGCTTAGGCATATATCTCTCGGAATAATTCTTAGCTTCTTCCTTTACTTCTTCTGCTCCCATGACAGCCTCCGTCCATAAAAATCAATATATTGTGCCAAAAACCGGTGTCTATCTCAACATCTTGTACACAATTACAACTATACCAATCCATGAAACATAAGTCAACCACAACTAAAACAAACCCTGATTTAATATGCCGCCAGATTCTCCTTAAGAAAATCCTTCATCCCGTTCACGGCAGTCTGCGGACTTACAAGCCTGATCCCCGGTCCCACGGATGCTATCCATCCGTAGAACTGCCCGCTCAGAACTACTTCCGTGTGTACCGTCACTTCATCCGAACCTGTCCCCGTGATCTTAATATCCTGTCCGAACCTGTCTATAAGTATCCCGATCTTATCCTTGGGGCATTTAAGGCCGATCTTTGTAAGTTCACCGCCGAACATACCGAACATCCTGCCCGAATATGCACTCAGATCGATCTTTTCCGCAGGCTTATCCTGTTTCTCATCCGAAACAAAGATATCCTTCATCTTGTCGACACGGTAATGCTTCACCATCCCGGCTTCCTTATCGTAAGCCACGAGATAATAGTATTCATCATCCCATATGAGCGTCACGGGGCTGACTTCATAGATCCCGCCGTCCTTTCTGGGAACAAGCTTTATATCCGTTGTCCACTCACAGTACTTAAATCCTATCTTCTTCCCGGCACGTATGGCCGAGTTTATCATATCCACCGTATAAAGTATGCTCTCATTCTGTCCCTTTATCCTGTTTATGCTGTAGAGCTGGCGTTTAAGATCATCGGCATCATATTCATCAGCAAAGGAACTCAGTTTTTTTACAAGCTGCTCCGATCTTTTCCTGGATATGAACCTTGAAGACATGACTGCATCCACAAGCAGCTTGAGTTCTGCAAGTTCAAACTCTCTGCTTCCCATGAAAAATCCGCCGTCACGGCCGGTTATCTTCATTATGTCAAGTCCGTATTCGGCAAGCATCTCTATGTCACTGTATATACTCTTGCGCTCAGCCTCTATTCCGTATTCACCCAGTATATCGGCTATCTCATTGGCACTCATAGGATGCTCTTCGTCCGTATATTTATACAGGATATCCTTAAGATACAGTATTTTCAGCTTCTGATTATATGATTTCGGCATGTCTTGTCCTCCTGTGTGATCGGTTGCATATATACCCGTTCAATTTTAACATTATATTGAAAAAAAATCTATACCGGACACAAGATATAGTGTATACTGTCTGATATAATAATCCGCAAGGTGAAGGTCATGAGTGAAGCAGGTGTTTTTAAGGCGGTTAAAAAGAACGGTTCCAAGTATTACCGTGCCTCGATAACTTACAGGAACAAACATATAAGTCTGGGCAGTTACGAAGATGAAGACACTGCCACAAAAGCATATTCATTTGCCCGTTCCCTTATAAAGGGCACGCAGACTATAGAAGATTACAGTTCTTCCTGTCCGCTCTCTTTTGAAAAATATGTCGTGCTCGTAAATTTCAGGGATAACCGCGTGTACATCAGAAACCCTATCTATCTCGGGAAGCATTTCTTCCAGTATTATCTTACCAGGGACAAGGTGTATAAGTTTGATATAGAGGATCTGTTCTACTATTCCGAACATAAGATCTCAAGCCGCGGAGGGCATCTGTTCGTTGCCGACTACGGCATGCAGGTTAATCTCCATTCACGCTATGGCATTAAGAAGCATGCGGTACTCAACCGTGATTACAGGTTCATCAATAATGACAGATATGATTTCAGATACGAAAATATCGAGGTGATCAACCGCTATCATGGTGTAAGGAAGCGCGTCCTTAAAACAGGACGGGTAAAATACCGTGTTGTTATCCTCATTAACGGGAATTATACCGTAGGCGTATATCCTACGGAGGAGATGGCAGCAGTCGCATACAACAAGGCTGTCGACATCGTAAAACGCAAATATCCCGAGAGGAAATACGAACAGAACTATGTCGATTCGCTGTCTCCTTCGGGATATGCGGATCTGTATACATCAATACAGATCTCACCAAAGCTGCTTGAGCTCTGATGATCATTTTTCCTTATAATTCACAAAACTTATGTTTATATCCACCTCTCCGGGGATGCCGTCAACACTCCCTTTTTTGGTATATTGCCACATATTGAACTCATAGGGATAATCGGTCCCGACTTCCGGCCTGTAATCGTCACTCAGCCATACATCATAATCCTTAAGCTTATCCGGGAGCATACCGGCTATCAGCATGTCCCTCGTTGCGTATATCATGGGTTTATACCCGAATGCCTTTACCGTCTCGCAGTATTTTACGGCCAGATCTGTACGTTCCTCGGCTGTAAGGTCATCGGTCCTTGCCCTGTCATTTTCTATCCACTCGACATCTATGGCTACAGGATAGGTTGCTCCGTAGTTCATAAGCGCACCCACGGTGAAATTGGCTTCCTCGACCGCTTCCTCCTCGGTAGTCGCCTGCGAGAAGAAATATGCCCCGGTCTCAAGCCCTGCCGCGCGGGCTCCCATTATATTGGTCACGAAATTATCATCAAGCATGAGCTGGGCACTCCCGTAACCTCTTGCTCCAACCCTTATCATGGCAAAATCTATACCGGCCGCCTTGACCTTGGCCCAGTCGATGGTACCCTGGTATTTGGATACATCAACCCCTCTCTTGCTCGTGATGGCCCTGTCCTTATATTCAAGTTTATCTTCATCCATGTTGAGATTGGCTTTAAGATCATAATTGTTCTTGTTAAGATCTTCTATTATGTCATACCATGTCTCTTCCTTACCCTTTGCCCTGGCCTTTATATGCTTGCCGTCGTCTTCGTCATCCTTCTCCTCATCCCCGGGCATTATCGGATCCTCATTATCATTTTTGATATTGTTAAAGGAAAGAGGTTTATACGGCTTATCAACCTCTTCCGGCCTGTCCTTTCTATCCACAAGGTCATCATTGTTCGCAGATACCGAAGGCTCGTCGTCTTCATCCTTTTCGTACATGTCCCAGAAATCCAGGTCCTCGCTTCTTACATTGCTCTCTCCGATACCTAAGGCTTCATCCTCTGCCCTTTGCTCCTCAAGTGCCAGCATCTGTTCCTGCTTTTCCTTTTCAAGAGCGCGCTTCCTCTCCTGCTTCTCCCTGGTATTAAAATAAATAACGGTAAGAAAAAGAAGCATTACCAGCGAAGCCGCCGTCACAAAATAGACGACCATCTTCTTGTAAGCCCGTTTATCTTCCCTGTCCTGATCTTCAAAAAAACCTGCCATAGCCAAAACCCCTTGATAACTATTCAGTCTGTTATTATTGATTATATCATGATACTATATTTTTATGAAGATTATTACCGGACACAAATCGATCCTTAGTTTCTTTCTGGTTCTGTCACTGTTCCTGCAGGGCTGCCGGGTAAATACCGGTGCAAAAAGCATAACCCGCTCCGGCTTTTTCTTTGATACCCTTGTGAACATAACCATATATGATACGGATGATGAAACGCTGCTGGATGAGTGTTTTGATCTATGTGATGATTACGAACACATGTTATCAATCACCCTTCCGGGAAGCGACATATCCCGAATAAATGCCGCAGGTACCGAAGCTGTCACTGTTTCATCCGATACAGCCATTCTTATATCGGAAGCCGGAAGATACTTCGACTTATCAAAAGGAAAGCTCGATATCACCATCGCTCCCCTGTCCATGTTATGGACCGAGGCACGAAACGATCAGATTCCTCCTTCCGACTCCGGGATAAGCGCCCTCCTGCCTCATATCGGCTTTGATAAAATAACACTCGATCCGAATAATTCCGCTGTCAGTAAATCCGATCCCCGGACCATGCTTGATACCGGTGCGCTTGCCAAGGGCTATATCGCGGACAGATTAAAGGAACATCTTGTAAGAAGAGGTGTCCGTTCCGCAATCATATCGCTTGGAGGTAATATTACCACGATCGGCACAAAACCCGACGGATCACCCTTTAAGATAGGCATCCGCAAGCCTTTCGGACAGGCGGAAGAAGTTGCGGCCGCTCTCAATATCAATGACCTTTCGGTGGTAACATCCGGTATTTATGAACGCTGCTTTACATTCGATAACAGGCTTTATCATCATATCCTCGATCCTTCCACAGGGTACCCTGAAGATACCGATCTGTACAGCGCAACGATAATATGTCCGTCTTCGCTTGACGGCGATGCCCTCTCAACCATCTGCCTCCTGTACGGCCTTGAAGATGCCGAGGAACTTATAAATAACACCCCCGGAACAGAAGCGGTCTTCATCACAAGGGATAACCGCCTCCACTATACCGGAGGTGCAAAAGTCTATATAAATAACTGATGTTATAATGCCGATATCGCTTTCTTTGGACACTTCTTGGCACACAGACCGCAGCCCACACATTTTTCCTGATCGATATGCGCAAGTGAATTCTCCACGGTAATGGCTTCCTTGGGACATTCCTTTGCACACAGACCGCAGCCTATACACCCTGTCTTACATACCTTCATTACCAACGGACCTTTGTCCCTGTTGGCACATTCCACAATATATTTTGCCTTATACGGAATGAGTTCGATAAGATGCTTGGGACAGGCCTCTATACATTTACCGCAGGCCCTGCATTTATCCTTATCTATCACAGCAATGCCGTCGACTATGCTGATGGCGCCGAACTCGCATGCGTTCATGCAGGTGCCAAAACCCATACATCCGAAATCACAGCTCTTCGGGCCGCCCGAAGGTACAAAATTCGCCATCCTGCAGTCCTTTACTCCCTCATAATTATAATTGCTGAAGGTCTGTTCACAGGTCCCCTTGCATTTTACATGCGCGACCATCTTATCGGATGCTTCCGCTTCAACTCCCATGATCCCCGCAATGACCTTCGCAACAGGCTCTCCTCCGACAGGACAACCCGATACCGGTGCACTGCCGCCTGCTATCGCCTCGGCAAGTCCCGAGCAGCCTGCATAGCCGCAGCCTCCACAGTTATTTCCGGGAAGGGCCTCTGTTATCTCATCCACCAATGGATTGGTCTCGACCTTGAAAACGTTGCCCGCCACGCTTAAAAAGATCCCTATGAACAATCCTGCTCCGCCTACCACGCTGACGGCTATGATAATTCCTGTAACACTCATCTATGTCACCTCTACCTTAATGTACTCACACTTATTTAAGACCGGAAAAACCGAAGAAGGCTATCGCCATAAGTCCTGCCGTAACAAGAACGATCGGCGTCCCCTTAAATGCCTTTGGTACGTTGTTGTATTCTATCTTCTCCCTTAAGCCCGCCATTATCACTATAGCCACAAGAAATCCTACGGATACGGCAAATCCGTTCACAACGCTTTCAAGGATATTATAGGAATTCTGTACATTTTTAAGCGCAACTCCGAGCACCGCACAGTTGGTGGTTATAAGGGGAAGGTATACCCCGAGCGCATTATACAGTGATTTGATCTTCTTCTTAAGGAACATCTCAACAAACTGGACCAGCGCAGCTATGACCAGTATGAACACTATCGTCTGTAAATAGGTGATATCAAACGGTACCAGCAAAAACTTGTATATGAGCGATGTCACGGCTGATGCAAGTGTTATGACAAAAACCACTGCCGATCCCATCCCGGCTGCCGTCTTAACCTTCCTTGATACTCCGAGGAAGGGGCAGATACCGAGGAACTGGCTTAATACTACGTTATTTATAAAAGCCGAGCCTATCGCTATCGCTAACAGTTTACCCATTATTCTGACTCCTTCCTATACAGCTTTTATTGGGACATCCGGCACACAACTGATCGCAATCGGCTGTGGGACCGTCTGCCTTCCCGGAACGCGACTTTATCTTATTCATAGTTGCGGTAAGGACAGCAAGTACGAAGAACGCTCCCGGTGCGAGTATAAAGATCGTAAGTGTATCCATGCTCGCCGGAAGAAAACGGTAACCGAATACGGATCCCGCACCCAGTATCTCCCTTACGATACCTATGAGCGTAAGTCCCAGTGTAAAGCCAAGTCCCATTCCCAGTCCGTCAAAGATCGACGGTATGACCGGATTCTTGGAAGCATATGCTTCCGCTCTTCCGAGTATGATACAGTTAACGACTATCAGTGGGATATATATACCGAGAGCCGAATAAAGCGACGGTATATATGCTTCCAAAAGAAGCTGTACTATGGTCACGAAAGAAGCGATGATAACAATGAATGCAGGTATCCTGACACTGTCGGGGATCACCTTTCGTAACATGGCGATAAGAAGATTGGACATTACCAGAACAACCGTCGTCGTAAGCCCCATCCCCACGCCGTTTATCGCGCTTGTTGTTACCGCAAGCGTCGGACACATACCGAGCATCAGTACCAACGTCGGATTTTCCTTAATGATACCGTTATATAATCTCTCTCCTGCCTTATTCATCTGCACCTCCCGCCAGACTTCCGACATATTCAAGTCCGGCATTCACCGCATTCACCATTGCGTTTGTGGTTATCGTGGCTCCGCTTAACGCATCTATCTCGTAATCTGCTGCAGCCCCCGACTTGGTATATGAGAATTTCGATACGTTCTTCCCCGCAAACTGGCCCTTGAATTCGCTCGTATCGGCTTTCATGCCAAGGCCTGCAGTCTCGGATATGCTGAGTATCTCTATACCCTTAAGCATCCCGTCCTTTCCTATTCCCATCGAAACCCCAATATCTCCTCCGTAACCTTCGGCTGTTGTGACCGAAAGGACATGACCGAGTGCATTTCCCGAAGGATCGACCGCAACAAGGCATTCATCGATCGTTTCATCGGGATAACCTGCGGAGCTAAGTACGCTCTTTGCCGCGCCAATGTCGATGCCCGGATCCTCCTTAAAATCCGCAGCTTCCGGGAAGACCTTATGGTATGCATCAAGTTTGGCCTCAAGTGTCTTGGCCGCTATCGGCTCCTTCGTAAGCTCATATACGTATCCTAAAAGAGCACCTGCGATCAGGGTTATAAGGGTGAGCGTGATTATAGATTTAATGTTCTCCTTCATCAGATCTCACCGCCTTTCCCGAAGCACTTTGGCAATGTATATTTTTCAATGAGCGGAACCAGAAGGTTACAGAATATTATCGCAAAGCTCACACCTTCGGCCGAACTTGAGAAGCATCTGAAAATACCCGTCATTATACCGAGGCAGATACCGTAGACTATCTTACCCTTATCGGTTATCGGGCAGGTCGCATAGTCCGTTGCCATGAAGAAGGCTCCGAGCATGAGACCGCCTCCGGCAAGCTGTGCGGTAAGATAATTCATATCCCATCCGTGTCCCGCAAACAGACCCATGAATATGAAAAAGGTGATAAGGTATGATGCCGGGATCTTAAGATCTATGATACCGAACCCTATCATTATGCAGGCACCTGCAACTATCGCTATTACGGATGTCTCACCGACGGTACCCGCAATATTACCCAATACCATATCCCTTACATTGACACTGTTGCCTGCCTTTATAAGGGCAAGGGGTGTTGCGCTCGTCATACCGTCGTAATTGAAGTTCGTCATCCTGGCCGCAAAACATATGACCAGAAAACACCTTCCCGCCAATGCCGGGTTCATAAAATTCTGACCCAGCCCGCCGAACAGCATCTTGACGAATACTATGGCAAATACACCGCCTATAACAGGGAGCCACCACGCTGCCGTAGGGGGCATGTTGAGCGCGAGCAGAAGTCCCGTGACTGCCGCGCTTAAGTCTCCTATCGTAACAGGCTGTTTCATGATAAGTTCATAAACAAGCTCGGTAAGGACACATGCTGCAACAGAGACAACTATAAGGATAGCGGCATTAACTCCGAAATGCCATATCCCGTAGCCCGAAGCCGGCAGAAGCGCCAACAGGACAATTCCCATGATCTTACCTGTAGTTAATCTGTCTCTGACATGGGGACCAGAGGACACATTCAATAAATCACTCACCCTGCTTCCCTCCTACTTCTTTTTCTTATTCGCAAGTATCAGCTTGCGCATCGTTTTGATGCTCTGTGTGAGCTGACGCTTGGCCGGGCAGATATAGCTGCAGCATCCGCATTCACAGCATTCCATTCCGTTATATTCAAGGAATTTCTCCACATCATTGTTCTCGGCAAAATCAGCCAGTCTGGCGGGTATCACCCTTCCCGGACATACATCCGCACATCTGCCGCAGTTAATGCAGTTTGACGGCTTGTATTTTGCAACCTCATCTTCAGTAAAACATGTTATCGCCGAAGAGGTCTTTATTATCGGAACATCCAGGTCAAACATGGCAAATCCCATCATGGGACCACCGGAGACCACCTTGGCGGGCGTTGTCTTAAATCCTCCCGATGCTTCAAGAAGCTGGCTGTAACTCGTTCCTATCGGCACAAGATAATTCTGCGGCTCCCTGACCGCATCACCCGTGACCGTTACGATACGCTCCGTAAGAGGACGTTTCTCGATTATTGCGTGATATATGGATACCACCGTATCAACATTGTTCACTATACAGCCGGCATCCGCGGGAAGCATTGACGAATTGATCGCACGTTTAGTGGTCGCATATATGAGCTGACGTTCGGCGCCCTGAGGGTATTTGGTCTTAAGCGGCTTGACCGTTATCCTCTTCTCGTCTATAGTAAGTTCCCTTAACTTCTGTATACAGTCGGGTTTGTTATCCTCTACCGCAAGTATCCCTTCTGCGTGTTCGAACAGGCACAGGATTATCTTGAGTCCGGCAACCAGCTTCTCCGGTTCCTCGATCATCCTCCTGTAATCCGAAGTAAGATAAGGCTCACACTCGGAACAGTTGACTATGCAGTAATAGATCTTGTCGGGTTCCTTCGGAGAGAGCTTAACGTGCGTAGGGAAACCGGCGCCGCCCATTCCCACTATACCCGCAAGTGATACCGCATCAATGACATCCTGCTTGCTCATCTCGGCTATATCACCTATGGGAAGCGGTTCTGCCGCCTCAAACAAACCGTCGTTTTCGATCGTTATGGATTCTACCATATCACCGGTCGCGACACGATGCGGTCCTATGGACTTTACCGTACCGGATACCGACGAATAGATATTTGCGGACACAAAGCCGCCCGCTTCAGCTATAAGCTGTCCGGCAAGTACTCTGTCTCCCTTCTTTACAACGCTTTTGGCAGGTGCGCCGATATGCTGTGACAGCGGAAATACCATATCTCCTTCGGGTATGAAGCGCTTGATCGGCTTGTCTTTTGTAAGCTCTTTGCCTTCATACGGATGTACTCCGCCCTTAAAAGTAAAACCAGCCATTTGATCACCTCTGATAATTCAGAATAATTTACTCTATTATACTAAATTTTTCTGAATTTTGCTACTTTTTCATGATATAATCCATATGTGACATACATTTATGTCATATTCACATATTCATATTTTTTTACAGGAAAAATTATGCAGTTTATAAACGAGATCTACAGTGATATACATCCGCTCTATCCTCTGGAGCGCTTTACAAGACCTGAAAATATTCTGTTCATCGATATAGAGACAACCGGTCTGTCCAGGGAGTCCACAACCTTATACCTGATAGGCTGCGGATATTTTGATTCGGACGGATATCATACGATACAATGGTTCGCGGACAGTCCCGGGGAGGAGCCGGAGATCATAACGGCTTTTGCGGGTTATATAAGGGATCGTTTTACCTGCCTGATGCATTTTAACGGCAACCACTTTGATATCCCCTATCTTAAGCACAGGGCGCTGTCACACGGTATCCCCGATCCTCTTGACTCACTTGACAGTATCGATATCTATGCTTTGGTGAAACCGTATAAGAAACTGTTAGGACTCTCTTCCCTGCGGCAGAGATCCATCGAACAGTTTCTTAATATAAACAGTGACGATCCGTACACAGGCAAGGAGCTTATCGGTGTGTATCACTCATATGTAAGATCTCCCTCGGATGAACTCCTTGCCCCTCTTCTGTATCATAACAGCGAGGATCTTAAGGGAATGGCATATATTCTTCCCATTCTTCATTATACGAAGCTTAAGGAACTTAAGTTAAGCTATGTCTCGCATACCCTGCATTCCTTCAGTGACTATATGGGACAGGAACAATGTGAGATACTGGCAGAATACACTCATGATGCGGTTATTCCGGTAAGCTTTAATACGGGCACGGACCGTATCCGTCTGTCACTTCGAAAGAACAGGACCGCATTGCTGCGCCTTCCCGTATTCCGTGGGGAACTTAAGAAATTCTATCAGGATTTCAAGGATTATTACTATCTTCCCGAAGAAGACTGCTGCATCCACCGCTCCGTTGCTTCCGGAGTTTCAAAAGAGCGCCGCGTTGACGCAAAAAAAGAGACCTGCTATACAAAACACAGCGGTCTCTTTATTCCTTCCATATCTTCCGATCCTTCAATGACCTTAAGAACCGACTATTCATCAAAAGAACTCTTCGTTCCGTATTCGGATGATAAAGCCGAAACGTTACTGTCTGATATCGGCTGCTCTATCATCTCCTATATCTTCTGATAGAAGAATGAATTGCGTCTCTCGTATCCGAATTCCTTATGATTTACTATCTGCTCCGTACTTCCTATGAACAGGAGTCCATCCTTCACGAGTGAAGCATTGAACTTCTTATATATCTCATCCTTTGCTTCATCTGTAAAGTAGATCAGCACATTTCTGCATACTATGAAATGACAGCCTGTAGGATAAGGATCCTTAAGGAGATTATGTTCCTTGAACTCAACCCTTTCCTTGATCTCATCCGAGATCTTATATGAACCGCCTATCTGGGTGAAATACTTCTTCTTGAAATCTTCCGGAACACCCGCGATACTCTTCGCGGCGTATACACCGTTCTTCGCCTGTGCGATCACCTGCTTATCAAGATCCGTTGCAATAATCTTGATCTGATTGAGCGGAATATGCCTTGATAAAGCCATTACAAGCGAATAAGGCTCATCACCCGTCGAACATGCCGCGCTCCATATCTTAAGCCTCTTACCATACTTGCCTATCATCTCCGGGATGAAGGTCTTATCAAGCAACTCCCACTGATCCGTATTCCTGTAAAACTCAGAAACATTGATCGTAAGGTAATTCACAAATTCTTCGAAAAGCTTCTTATCATTCTTGAGTTCCTTGACGAAATCCTCATATCCGCTGATCTTATGCTTGTTGATCAGCGTATCGATCCTCCGCTTCATCTGCTTCTCTTTATATGCGGTAAGATCGATGCTCGTCATCTTAAGTATTGCCGCTTCAAACTGCTCATATGTCATTTCTGCCATGGGCGTTCATCTCCTTAATAAAGATTATTCTTCACTTTCGTCCTTGGTCTCTACAGCAGCTGTCTCTTCGGGTGCTTCAGCTTCTTCCTTCGCAGCCTCGGCTTCCTTCGCTTCCTCTTCCTTAGCCTTCTCGATCTCAGCCTCTACATCAACGCTCACTACATCTTCATCTTCCGCAGCGGCTTCTTCATTCTCTTCCTTCTCTGGCTCCAAAAGTGCCTTCATGCTAAGGCTTATCTTCTTGTCCTCAAGCTTGAAATCAACTATCTTGGCCGTAACTTCCTGACCGAACTTAAGCACATCGGCAGGCTTGTCTATATGATCCCTCGATATCTGCGATACATGCAGCAGAGCATCGATACCGGGCTCAAGTTCAACGAAAGCACCGAAATCGGTCATCCTTGCAACCTTACCGGTAACAACCTTACCTATGCTGTATTTCTCCTCTGCATTGTTCCAGGGATTTGAATCTTCAAACTTAAGCGATAATGCGATCTTGCTTCCCTGAATATCCTTGATCAGTGCCTTTATCTCCTGGCCGGGCTTAAATACCTTGACGGGATTCTCAACCCTTCCCCATGAGATCTCGGAAATGTGAAGAAGTCCGTCCGCTCCTCCGAGGTCTACAAAGACACCGAAATTGGTAACGTTCTTGACAACACCGTCAACCACATCGCCTACATGTATCTTCTCGAACAGTTCCTTCTGGAGCTTCTCACGCTCAGCCATAAGAAGCTGCTTCCTGTCACCTATTATCCTTCTGCGTCTCGGATTGAACTCCGTGATAACGAACTCAATTTCCTGGCCGAGATACTTGGAAAGATCTCTCTCATATGAATCCGATACAAGACTTGCGGGAATGAACACCCTTGATTCCTCAACGACAACACTGAGACCTCCGTCAAGGATCTGTGCGACCGTTGCCTTGAGAACCTCCTTATTATTAAATGCCTCCTCAAGCCTCTTATTACCCTTGTCGGCAGCCAGCCTCTTATAAGTGAGCTGTACCTGTCCGTCTCCGTCGTTCACGCGAAGAACCTTCGCCTCCATGGTGTCTCCGACATTAACGCAGGTGGTAAGATCCAGATTCGGCGTATTTGAATACTCGTTCCTGGTGATGATACCGTCTGATTTGTAACCGATATTAAGGACTATCTCATCAGGCTTAACATCAATGACTGTACCTTCAACTACCTCTCCGTTATGTATTGTTTTAAGTGATTCTTCCAACATTTGTTCAAAAGTTTGCTCTGACATAATTTTGAACCTCCTGTATTATTTTTTTTGGGGTGGAAGCCCCCGCTGTAATACCAACACTTTTAATGGATTGGATTGAAGTAAGTACTAAGTCATCCAGTGTCTGTATGTATTGCGTGTTCTCACATTCACGCTTACATATCTCATATAACTTCTGTGTGTTGGAGCTGCCCGCTCCGCCTATTACAATCATTGCATCTACAGATGACGCTATTCTTCTCGCCTCCGTCTGGCGTTCCTCCGTAGCATTACAGATAGTATTGGCAACAGTAACATGATAACCTTTTTTCTGAAAAATTTCAACTAATTCTTTAAATTTGTTCCTGTTGAACGTTGTTTGTGAGACAATGCATATTTCCCTGTCAGAACTTTCGGAAAAAGCCTCTGCTTCTTCCTCGTTTTCTATAACCGTATATTCACCCTCTGCCCTGCTTACAATTCCCTCGACTTCCGGATGTTTCCGGCTCCCTATCACAACGATATATTTCCCGCTCCTGCTCTCATCTTCAACGATTCGGTGGATCTTCTTGACAAACGGGCATGTGGCATCTACTATATCAAGCCCCTGCTTCTTCAGGATATCCGCTATCTCTCTTGTGACTCCGTGAGAGCGGATCACTATGGTCCCTTCGCTGATATCCTTAAGTTCCTCTACGGACCGTATCACCTGCACTCCCTTTTTTTCAAGTTCGCCGACAACCTGCTCGTTATGTATGATCGGGCCGTATGTGTATATCTTCCCTCCCTTTTCCAACTGCTCGTATACAGAATCGACCGCCCGCTTAACGCCGAAACAGAATCCCGAATTTTCAGCTACTATAACATCCATTGTCTCACCTTAGGCTCCGGTCTTACCGGAAATTATCTTACTTATCTCTTTTATGACTTCCTCGATGCCAAGATCCGACGTATCCACAAGGACCGCGTCATCCGCCTGTTTTAAGGGAGATATCTCACGGGTCATATCCCTGTGATCCCTCTCTTCTATCTCACGTTCTATCACGGCAAGATCGCTGGTCTCACCTTTTTGCTTAAGTTCATCATATCTGCGTTTTGCCCGTACTGCGGTACTTGCCGTAAGATAGATCTTAACATCCGCATCCGGAAGTACCTTCGTTCCTATGTCACGGCCGTCCATAACAACGTCCGTATCCGAGGCCAGCTTCTGCTGCAGCGACACGAGCTTCTCCCTCACCTTCCCGTTTACGGAAGAAGCGGAGGCCATATTGGATACCTCCTGAGTCCTTATAAGCCCGTTCACATCCTCACCATTTAAAATGACCTTCTGTTCACCGTCAATAAACTTTATCGAGATGTCGGCATCCTCGCAGGCCTTCTCAATGCCCGGCTTATCATCCGCCGATATCCCGCACCTTATAAGATACAATGCCATTGCACGGTACATGGCACCCGTATCCACATAGATATAACCGTATTCAGCCGCAAGCCTCTTGGCTATCGTACTCTTTCCGGCACCCGCCGGTCCGTCTATTGCTATCTTCATTTTACTTTACCTCCTAAAACACACCACAAGACAAGGGCGGTTCTTCTGTCTCAAGACACGGGGCGGTTCTTCTGTCTTATTTTATGACCCTCCCGCACTCACACCCGCGAGGTGTCCGGTCGACCATGCGATCTGCAGGTTGAACCCTCCGGTAAGCGCATCCACATCTATCATCTCGCCTGCAAAAAAAAGCCCCGGTATCTTCCTGCTCTCCATGGTTGAAGGATCGATCTCCTTCACCGATATCCCACCTCGGGTGATTATCGCTTCGTCAAAGCCTCTGTTGCCCGTTATATGGATCGTAAGATCCTTTATCAGCCCGGCGAGTCTGACCCGTTCCTCCCGCGATACTTCGTTTACCTTCTTGTGTCCGTCGATACCGGACAGATCCACTATCACGGGAATAAGCTTCGATGGGAGCAGCTTATCAAGAGAATTACCAAACTGCCTGTTCATTACGGATGAAAAATCCCTGAGTATCCTGTCGTCGAGCTGTTTATGATCGAGTGCAGGCTTAAGATCAATGTGAAGCACGGGATCCTGACCGTACATCTTCTCCCTGATATGAGCGCTTGCGCTTAAGATAACGGGTCCGCTCACCCCGAAGTGCGTAAAAAGCATCTCTCCGAACCCTTCGTATATCTTCCTGTTACCGATGTCCAGCCTTACAGATACATTTTTAAGGGACAATCCCTGAAGCCTTGGTACCCATTCATCTCCTGACGTGAGCGGAACGAGTGACGGTTCGGCCTCCTTAACCGTAATATCAAGGGCATCCGCTATCCTGAAGGCATCATCGCAGGCTCCGCATCCGGGATACGATACTCCTCCGAGTGCAAGTATGACCTTATCTGCCGCGATCCGCTCTCCCTTCCCGGTAACTATGCCGCATATCCGTCCGTTTGAAAGTTCTATACTCTCAAGCGATGTATCAAGCCTTACGGATACGCCACTCTCTTCAAGATGCCTCTCAAGTGTCCTGATAACATCCGATGACTTGTCCGATGCGGGAAACACCCTGTCTCCGCGTTCAGTCTTAAGGCTGCATCCGAGGCTCTCAAAATACTCCATCACAGCATCATTTGAGAACCTGTAAAATGAACTGTACATAAACTTGGGATTGGTGATGACATTACCGAAAAAAGCATCCGGATCACAGGCATTGGTAAGATTACATCTGCCCTTACCCGTTATGAACAGCTTCTTCCCAAGCTTCTCATTCTTCTCGATAAGAAGAACCTCTGCCCCTGCTTCTGATGCGGCTGAGGCTGCCATCATTCCCGCGGCGCCGCCTCCGACAACGATGATCTTCATATATCCGTTATCCGATGAAGCCCTTGATGGCATCCTTTAACATGTCCTCGGCTTCCTTATCACTTAAGTCAAATTCACCTGTTATTGTCATTCCCGCCATACCATGCATGAAAATGAACACCTTGGTAAAAATGAGTTCAACATTATCCATGTTAAGGTTGGGGATCTTCTTTATCTCCTTCATAACAAAAGCATTCTCCTTGCCGTTAATAAGCTCATAAAGCGTATGATCCTTATTACCCGACAAAAACAGAAGCTTGAACAGATTCTGTTCCTGCTTGGCAAAACGTATATAATTTATCCCCAGACTTACAAAAGGAGTATCATAACTGTTCTTATTACTGTTGCAGAAATCCTCATAATACGCCCTTGATCTCTCAAACAGTTCCTTAAGAAGCTCATCCATATTCTCATAAACCCTGAATATCGGCTGTGTGGAACATCCGATGTGTGCAGCAAGCTTCCTTGCGGTAACAGCCTCCACACCCTCCTTCTTGAGCAGTTCAAAAGCCCCGTCAATTATCATCTGCTTTGTTATTGATTCTTTTCTTGCCATTTCTGACCCTCTCCTTATATGAAATTTAACGGGCAGCCTCCGAAGAGACCGCCCATTAATTATAACATACGTTATGATATGATACAAGAGTTAATTACACGGGATAAGCTCCGTTTGCCTCATCAGCCTTCTTCGCATCAATACCGGTCTGCTGTGCTTCACGGTACTTGAAGAAATCGATCGCAACCTGCGGGAACAGCGCATATGACAATACGTCCTCATCCTGCTGCTTGTACTGCTTCATCTCGGCTTCGATCTTATCCATTTCGTTTGTAAGGCCTGCCGCATCAGCCGAACGTGATGTGAACCTCTCCTCACCGGGGATGACCTTATCTATAACTTCCTGGTTCATAGGCTTAACTGTCTGACCGTATTTACCGCGTAAGAGATCCTTGAATTCACCTGTAGCCATCTTATATCTCTCACCCATAAGAACGTTGAACACTGCCTGGGTTCCGACGATCTGTGATGAAGGTGTAACAAGAGGCGGCTCACCGCAGTCCTTACGTACGCGGGGGATTTCCTCGAGCACTTCGTTATACTTATCCTCAGCGTTCTGTTCCTTAAGCTGTGAAACCATGTTGGATAACATACCGCCGGGTACCTGATACAGGAGTGTCTTGATATTGACACCGAGCACCTTGGGATTAAGAAGCCCGTTCGCAAGACATTCCTCCCTGTAAGGCCTGAAGTAATCGGCGATCTCTGCAAGGAGCTTCTGATCGTAACCGGTATCGTAAGGTGTGCCCCTGAAGGTCTCGACCATAACTTCGGTTGCGGGCTGTGAAGTACCGAGAGCAAAAGGTGACATCGCACAGTCGATAACATCAACACCGGCCTCAACTGCCTTAAGATAGGTCATCGAGGCAACACCCGAAGTATAATGAGTATGTAACTGTATAGGAAGCTTGGTGCTCTCCTTAAGGGTCTTTACAAGCTCTGCTGCCCTGTAAGGAACGAGCAGTCCTGCCATATCCTTGATACAGATCGAGTCCGCACCCATCTCCTCTATCTTCTTGGCCATGTCTGCCCAGTACTCAAGAGTATAGGCATCACCAAGCGTATATGAAAGTGCGATCTGTGATTCGCCGCGGCCTTCCTGTACCTTTATCTTATTTGTCGCATCAACGGCTGCCTGAAGGTTCCTTATATCGTTAAGGCAGTCAAATATACGTATGATGTCGATACCGTTTGCGATAGACTTCTCAACGAACGCATAAACAACGTCATCCGCATAGGGACGATAGCCTAAGATGTTCTGTCCTCTGAAGAGCATCTGGAGCTTGGTATTCTTGGCGCCATCCCTGATCTTCCTGAGTCTGTCCCAGGGATCTTCCTTAAGGAAACGGAGTGATGCATCGAAAGTGGCACCGCCCCAGCACTCAAGTGACTGATATCCTACTTTATCAAGCTTATCGAGGATGGGAAGCATTACTTCGGTAGGCATTCTCGTCGCGATCAACGACTGATGCGCATCACGGAGAATGGTCTCGGTAATCTTGATGGGTTTCTTTTCAACTTCTGCCATTATTATATCCTCCAATCAAAATTTAATATCCATAATCAGTTTAGAACACTCCGAACACAGCCATAAAGGTACCGGCTGCTACTGCCGTTCCGATAACTCCGGCCACGTTGGGACCCATGGCATGCATGAGAAGGAAGTTGGTGGGATCGGATTCCGCACCTACCTTCTGTGATACCCTGGCTGCCATTGGAACTGCCGAAACTCCTGCCGATCCGATAAGGGGATTAACCTTGCCCTTGGTAGCTACACACATCAGCTTACCGAACAATACACCTGCCGCCGTGCCGAATGCAAAGGCCACAAGACCCAGAACAACTATCTTGATCGTATCCCAGTTAAGGAAAGCTGCTGCACTCGTCGTTGCACCTACTGAAGTTCCGAGAATGATAACTACTATATACATAAGCGCGTTGCTGGCTGTCTCGGTAAGCTGACGCACAACGCCGGACTCCCTGAAAAGATTACCCAGCATGAGCATACCTACAAGAGGTGCTGTCGTTGGAAGTATAAGACATACAACGATGGTTACCACGATGGGGAAAAGTATCCTCTCAAGCTTGCTTACCGGGCGGAGCTGTTCCATCTTTATAGCCCTCTCCTTCTCGGTAGTGAGAAGCTTCATGATGGGGGGCTGGATGATGGGAACCAGTGACATATATGAATATGCCGCAACCGCTATAGGTCCCAGTAACGCTGTCTGTCCGAGCTTGCCCGCAAGGAAGATAGATGTAGGACCGTCGGCACCACCTATTATCGAAACCGCTGCTGCAGCCTTATCATTGAATCCAAGTGCGATAGCACCGAAATATGCGGCGAAGATACCGAACTGTGCTGCCGCTCCGAGAAGAAAGCTCTTCGGATTTGCGATAAGGGGTCCGAAGTCTGTCATGGCTCCGACGCCCATGAAGATAAGTGAAGGCAGGATAGCCCACTCATCCAACAGATAAAAATAATGAAGAAGACCGCCGACACCGTTCGTCGAATGCTCGACCGTAAGCATGATATCCGGATATATATTGACCAGAAGCATACCGAAGGCGATCGGGCATAAAAGCAGCGGTTCAAATTCTTTGGCTATAGCCAGATACAGAAAAACACATGCAACAGCGATCATAATGTAATTACCTACAGTAAGATTAAAGAACGCTGTCTGGTGTATAAGATTCTGCATCGTGTCAACAATATATGACATTTTATGACCTCCGTATTATTTCCAATATATTGATTTAGACATATGCTCAGTTCATTGTTGCAAGGCATGCGCCTGCTTCTACAGAATCGCCTACCGTAACATCTATGCTTGCTATTGTTCCGTCAGAAGGAGCAACAACGGGGATCTCCATCTTCATGGCTTCGAGGATAACAACCGTATCACCCTTCTTGACAGACTGTCCCACGCTTGCTTCGATCTTGAATATCTTACCTGCTGCGCCCGCTTCTACCTTTATGGCACCGCCGCCGGCTGCCTTGGGTGCCGCTGCAGGTGCTGCCTTGGGTGCTGCCGCTGCCTTGGGCGCTGCTGCGGGTGCCGATCCGCCCGCTCCTTCTTCTACAGTAACATCATATACGTTTCCGTTCACAGTGATTGTATAATTTTTCATTTTGATTCCTCCTGGATATTTGAATACCTGTTTAGTTCCTGTTCCATTTATTATTGGTTCTGCGTCTGATACTTCTTACATAATATCCGCCCGACTCTGCAGGGCTGATACCGCTGTCTGCCTGATATGCGGCTATCGCTGCCGCAATAACGGCGGTTATCTCATCATCATCCGATGAAGTCTGTGCGGCAGGTGCGGCCGGTTCATTCTGTGCCGGTGCTGCCTGCTCCGCTCCCTCAAGTTTCCTCTTCTCGGCTGCCGACTGGGCCTTGTTTATGAAGTTAAAACTTCCTATGAGCAGTGAAAGAAGAATCAGGACGATAAATACGGTTCCCATACCAAGCAAGGTATTCAAACCGGCCTTCTCCATCTTCTCGCCGAAGCTGTAATTGATATTAACGGCAAAAGATGTAAGTGTCTTGCTAAGATCATCCTTATAAACAAATTCTATTTCCGCATCTCTGTTCTCAAACTGTGCGGGGATATCCACGATAAGCGTGTCACCCTTGGAGCCGTACTTAACGGTCCCCTCTCCTGTCGTAACGAGCTGCCCCGCTTCCGCAACTGCCTTCTTCCAGGAATCAACTCCGGAAATAAAGCCGTTGCCTTCCACCTGCATGCCTATACGTCCGAATATATACTCGGTGTACTCGGCGCCTTCGGTCACAAACGTGTCAAGCCCCTCGACGTTGGTTCCGATATTCATTGACAGACCCGAATATGCCTGAGGATCTTCAGGAAGGATATAATGGGTAAGTACCCCTGATATCTCCATGACCATATCGGCATCTTCGGGAGCCACCGGCTTAACAGGTTCGCACGCAGTCAGTCCGAGAAGACAGATGCCAATACATAATACTGATAAAAACTTTTTCATATTACGTTTCACCATACCTTTCTCAGATCGCGCCATGTTTCCTGCCCGGACGCTCCTCTCTCTTAGTAAACAGCATCTCAAGTGCGCCGATCACATACTTACGTGTATCCTGCGCTTCTATTATCGTGTCAACGTAGCCACGGCGTGCCGCTGATGTCACACTTGTCTGCATATCCTTGTATGCGGCCGTAAGTTCTGCCTTATTCTCTTCCTTCTCAAACAGTATCCTGGCTGCAGCATCCGCATCCATCATACCCACCGAAGCTCCGCTCCATGCAAATACCATATCAGCTCCGAGAGACTTCGAATTCATAACAACATATGCACTTCCGAATGCACTGCCCGTAATAACATTGATCTTGGGAACCGTTGCATTTGCAAAAGCGTAGGTAAGCTTCGCAAGAGCGCCGCTCAACCTCTTCTCGGCATCCATTGTCGTCTCAAATCCCCTGATATCGGTAAATGAAACCACCGGGATATCAAAAGCATCACAGAAATTAACAAATTCCGCAGCCTTTACACATGCATCGGGAGTAAGTACCTTGTCGAACTTCTCGGCAACCTTGCCTTCATCATCGAACTTCTCGCTGCGATTGCCAACTGCGCCTACAGTGATACCGTTAAGCCTCATGAATCCGGTGACCATTGACTTCGCATAATCCGCCTTAACCTCGAAGAACGCCTGATCATCCGCTATCCTTGAGAAAGCAACCGATGCATCATTTGCGCATGCCGGAAGATCCGTGCATAACCTGTTCAGATCATCGGTGCACTCCTCGTAAGCGCCGTTCTCCTCATTGTTCTCCGGAAGCATTGATACAAGGAGCCTTATCTGATCATAGATGTCATCTCCCGCAACAACGTCCACGTCACCGCTCTGGGTGCTCCTGAAAGCCGCCGCAGCAGTATCGAGCTTCTCCTCATAATTTCCGCTTACCGCATTTGGAGAATTAACGAACAGCTTACCCTTCGATTCTTCGATAAATGTAAAGTCGGTCATTGACGGGAACAGTGCCAGTCCTCCGCCGCAGCTTCCGAACACTGCCGTTATCTGCGGGATCACTCCCGAGGCCATCGCCTGAGCCTTATAGATCTCACCGAAAGCTTCCAGAGCATCTGTTGCCTCCATAAGCCTTAATCCGGTAGAATCGATAAGTCCGATAACAGGTGCACCGGTCTTCATCGCCATTGAATACAGCGACACAATCTTCTTAGCATGCATCTCACCGACAGATCCGC
The DNA here is from genome assembly GCA_017458765.1 of Lachnospiraceae bacterium. GTDB lineage: Bacteria > Bacillota > Clostridia > Lachnospirales > Lachnospiraceae > UBA2868. Next base: position 42,097 of record JAFSZZ010000042.1, read on the forward strand.
CCATTACGGAAGCATCCTGGCTATATACATATACCAGACTTCCGTTGATCAGGCCGTAGCCTGTAATAACGCCGTCAGTGGGTGCAGCCCCTGGATCCGTATTGAAATCAGTCGATCTGGCTGTGACCATAGCGCCGATCTCAACAAAACTGTTTTCATCGAGCAAGGATTCAATTCTTGCACTCGCTTGAGAAGTGTTACTCATTTTGTTCAGCCCTCCATATTAATAATAGGCTAATTCAAGCCTTTACTTAAGTAACTAAATGCTGTACGCACTAAAACTGATTATAACATAGAAAAAAAACATTTCATAGAGAAAACTTTTATTTTCGGATATGCATTTTCGGGTACTAAAAAAGCCGGGGTTAAATCCCCAGCTTTACCGAAACCTCTTCGGCGGCCTCCTTCTTAAATTCCTCTATCCTGTCGGGACTGGCGGTCGGAAGATCATCAAGCGAGGTGACATTAAAGCTCCTCAAAAATTCCTCCGTAGTACCGAAAAGCAGCGGACGTCCCGGCGCCTGCAGACGGCCCAGTTCGGTAATAAGTCCGTATTCCATCAGCTTGTTCACCGCATGATCGCAGCTCACACCCCTGATCTTCTCTATCTCCAGCTTCGTTACCGGCTGCTTGTAGGCGATTATTGACAGCGTCTCGAGCATTGAGTCGGTAAGCGAATATGACTTCGGGACCTTGGCGATCTTAATAAGATACTCATACATTGATGCCTTGGAGCACATCTGTACCGAATCCTCAAGTTCTATTATGGTAAATCCGCAGTCGGGATCATTATCATAATCGTCCTTGAGTTGATAAACAAGCTTCTTCGTTTCCTCCACGTCGCGTCCGAGGACTGTGGCAAGCTTCTTATACTCCACGGAATTGCCCACCGAGAAAAGCACGGCACCTATAACAGCCTTGGGATTGTCCACGGGCTTTACCTCAGCCTCCGGCACCTCCTCTGTTCCTTCCGCGGTTCCTGCCTCCTGTGGATCAACGGCTTCTTCCGCGGCCGGGATCTCTTCCTTATTAACTTCGTCTGTTATTTCCTTACTGTTTTTCTTCTTAGCCAAAATACTAACCTGCTCTGTTCCAAAATTATGCTGCCATCCTGGATGTGATCATTATATCATCAAACAACGCTTCCTGAACTATCACTATCTGTCCGAGCTTCATCATCTCGAGTATCACAAGGAAGGTGACAACTATATCCATCTTCGAATTCTGCTTCTCGAGAAGATCCCTGAAGCCGAACTTCTTATGGCATTTTATATAACCCTGTATATATGCGGTCTTATCTTCAAGGCTCACCTCGTCCTTCTCGATCTTGCCGAACTTACTCCTTATCGGATCGATCTTGTCAACCTGACGCTTCATCATGGACTTGAATATCTGGTTCAGTTTGGCAAGATCCATGTCGCCTATCAGCTGCGAATAGTCTATCGGCTGCTCGTAATCCTCGATCTCCTTGGGCATTGAAGGCTTCTTGAAGAGTGTCCTTCCCGCATCCATATGCATATCCTTGAGCTCATAGGACATATACTTGTACAGCTTATACTCGATAAGCTTCTCGACAAGTTCAGCTCTCGGATCCTCCTCCTCCCCGTCTTCATTGACTTCCTTGGGAAGAAGCATCCTGCACTTGATATCCAGAAGTGTGGCTGCCATTACCAGAAACTCACTCATCACATCAAGGTTGGCATCCTGCATCTGCTTAATATAGTCAAGATACTGATCGGTGATCAGCACTATGGGGATATCGTAGATATCCACCTTATTCTTCTCGATAAGATGGAGCAGCAGATCCAGCGGACCTTCAAATACCTGTAACTTAACCGTTAAACTCATAACTCTCTTCCTTCTTACTCCGTATTCCCCTTATCCTCTTCACTCCTGTACAGATCTATGATGATGACCTCAGCCTTGTTGTTCACTCGCACAGGCACGGTATGTGTCCCGAGCCCGCGGCTTAAGATCATGGTCGAGTCCCCGATCTTAAACACCCCCGCATCATACTTTGGAAACAGCTTAAGCTGCGGTGATATCACTCCACCGAGCAGCGGTATGTTCACTATCCCGCCATGTACATGTCCAGACAGTACATAATCCGGCTTCCACAATGCATATTTATCAAACTGTTCCGGATTGTGAGCAAGCAGCACGGAAACCCTTGATGTATCATTCTCCCCGAACTTACCCTTAAGATAGTCATCGGGTATCCAGTTAGTCTTAAGCTTACGGTAATACTCATGCTCCAGATCGAGTCCGTACACATCTATACCGGCCGGTTCGATCGATACTTTCTCATCAAGGAGCATCCTTACCCCCATATCCGAAAGATCCGATACAAACCTGTCGTATTCTCCGGGGAATTCTTCGGGACACCGCCTTAACTTCTCCTCGTGATTCCCTATCCCGTAATAGATCGGATATTTACGCGCAAGTTCACCGATAAACCGCAATGCGTTACCGTCATGGTATACGGGCTCCATGCTCGAAGTGACCATATCACCCGCAAAGAACACGGCATCCGGCTTCTCATCATCGATGGCCTTAAGTACTTCCTTATTGTCATCTCCGTGTACATGATCGTGAAGATCGGATATTACCGCCATCCTGAAATGTCCGGTATTTAACTTACTGTTCACAAAACCGTATCTTACTATCCTAAAGCCCCTGCTCTGCTCATACACAAACCATGCGATAAGCGCCAGCAGAACAACCGCCAATATAAGAATCGCCTTAACAGGCGCAAGAACAAGCACCATATCCTCAACTCCACAATATGTTGTATTATAGCACAAACAAAATACAAAATAAAGTATAACTTGTAACAAAAAAATCCCCCGGAATTCTCCGGAGGATATACAGATCATATCATTTAATTATATTTGCGCTTTCTTGCAGCTTCGGATTTCTTCTTCCGCTTAACGCTGGGCTTCTCATAGTGCTCTCTCTTACGGATTTCCTGCTGGATACCGGCCTTGGCGCAGTTCCTCTTGAAACGGCGAAGAGCGCTATCTAATGTTTCACCTTCTTTAACAATCACGTTTGACATGCTTCCCAACCTCCCCTCGTCTTAAATTCCATGCATCCGACTATAGGGTAATACGCCATTCGGCGCTGCACTAAATGCTATTATATACAGTAACTTACGATTCGTCAACTACTTTTGTATCTGACCTTCCAGAACCTTTACAGCCTCGGAAAGTGCCGCATCCATTCCCGAAGGATCCTTGCCGCCGGCCTGCGCCATGTTGGGACGTCCGCCGCCGCCTCCGCCTACAAACGAAGCCACACCCTTGATAAGATTGCCCGCATGCGCTCCCCTGCTCATTGCTCCTTCCGTAGCCATGGCAACAAGGTTTACCTTACCGCCCATATCCGATGCCAGGAGCAGAACACCGTCCCCGATCTTTTCCTTAAGCTGGTCGCCCAGGTCTCTGAGTCCGTTCATATCTACTCCGGATATCTTAACCGGCAGGAACTTAACACCGTTAACTTCGACCACTTTATCCATGACATCACCGACCGCTTCCCTTGCAGCCTTGCTCTTAAGGGATTCAAGCTCGGATCCGAGGCTCTTAAGTTCAGCGTTCATCTTCGAAAGCCTGTCGGATAATGTCGCGGGCGTAGCCTTGACAACCGAAGCCGCCTCCTTAAATTCATTCTCAAGCTTCTTATAATACCTGGTCACATTGAGTCCCGTAATACCTTCGACTCTTCTTACTCCGGCAGCGATACCGCTCTCGGACATGATCTTGAAGCAGAGAATCTTACCCGTTGATGAGACATGGGTGCCGCCGCAAAGCTCCTTTGAAAAATCTCCCATATTTACAACTCGTACCGTTTCTCCGTATTTTTCTCCAAAGAGAGCCATTGCTCCCGACTTCTTGGCATCCTCTATCGACATAATGTCCGTTACGACCGGCAGATCTTCCATTATCTTTTCATTGACAAGTTCCTCAACCTTATCGATCTCATCTTCCGTCATTGCCCTTCCGAATGAAAAGTCGAACCTCGTCCTCTCGCCGTCCTGATATGACCCCTGCTGCTTGACCTCATCGCCGAGAACTGTCTGCAATGCCTTCTGAAGAAGATGAGTGGCCGAATGGTTCATGCAGGTAGTCATCCTGTTTGCCGCATCAACACACATGGTGACTTCATCACCCACACTTATCCTCCCGCTCTCCAGAACTCCGACATGACCTGTTCTTCCGCCCGGGAGCTTTACGGTATCCTTTACCCTGAAACTTCCATTGCCGCTTATCACGCCGAAGTCACCTTTCTGCCCGCCCATTGTGGCATAGAAAGGAGTCTTATCCGTGACTATTGTATATTCTCCGCCTTCTTCGGCGCTGTCCGTAAGGCTGTCCGATGCGATCGCAACGACCTTACCGGTATCCGTTATCTTCTCATATCCGGTAAACTCGGTCACTACGGACTCATCAAGCTCATCAAAGACAGCATTGTCACCCGATCCCGATGACAGGGCAAATGAAGCGCCCTCCCTTGCCTTCTGCTTCTGTTCATCCATTGCCTTTGCAAAACCTTCTTCGTCCACGGAAAGCCCGTTCTCCTCCGCCATCTCAACGGTAAGCTCAAGCGGGAAACCGAAAGTATCATATAAATAGAAGGCATCCCTTCCTGATATGCTCTTCCCCTTGCCTGCATCGAGGATCTTCTTAAATTCCTTCATGCCGTTCTCAAGCGTAGCGGTAAACCTGTCGATCTCCTTCGTAAGTTCATTAAGCACGAACTCCCTGTTTGAAACAAGGTTCTCGTATGAATCCGAATATACCTCATCCATGAAGATCCTTGCTATATCAAGCAGGTTATCCCTCTTAAGACCGAGTATCCTTCCATGCCTTACCGCACGTCTGATGAGCCTTCGAAGGACATATCCCGCCCCGCCGTTTGAAGGCGTGAGCCTTGCTTCGTCGCCTATGAGCATCACGGAAGTACGCATGTGATCCGCAAGCACACGCATCGAACGTGTCTTATCATTATCGTCATCATATTGATTTCCTGACGTCTTCTCTATATATGATATGACAGCTGCGAAAAGATCTGTCTTGTATACATCCTTGGTACCGTTAAGGAAGGCAAGGTTACGCTCAAGTCCCCAGCCTGTATCAACATTCTTCTTCGAAAGCGGAGTAAGATGTCCGTCCTTATGCTTCTCATACTGCATGAACACGTCATTTCCAAGCTCCGTATATTTACCGCACGAGCATCCCGGTCCGCAGTCGGGTCCGCAGTCGGGCACATCGGCGATATAGAACATTTCGGAATCCGGGCCGCAGGGACCGTACTCAAGTCCCCACCAGTTGTCCTCGGCAGGAAGATAATATATATTCTCCGGCTTAAAGCCCGAATCTATACGGCATTTTGCACCTTCTTCATCCCTCGGAGCATTCTCATCGCCTGCAAAAACGGTCGCTGCAAGGTGATCCCTGTCAAAACCGAACACCTGCGTTAAGAGCTCATAGCTCCATTTGCAGCGCTCCTCCTTAAAGTAATCACCGAGGCTCCAGCTTCCCATCATCTCAAAGAAGGTAACATGCGACTTGTCTCCTACCGAATCTATGTCATTCGTCCTGACACAGCCCTGGACATTGCAGAGCCTTGTGCCCATGAGATGCTTCTGTCCCAGAAGATAAGGCATGAGGGGCTGCATTCCCGCAACGTTGAACATAACGCCTGTCGAACCGTCCGACACGAGTGATACGGCGCCGACGTCAACATGCCCTCTTTCCTTATAGAATTCCTTCCATGTATTCCTTAGTTCCTTAGATGTAAACTGTTTCATGATATCTCCTTATATTATATGTAATACCCATTAATCTCTCCGTCTGTCACAGGAGATTTACTCCGAGCTCCCCGGCATCCTCTACCACGCCGTCCGGCCAGATCGAACTCTGCACCTCACCGATATGGGCACGCCTCATAAAGAACATACATATCCTCGACTGTCCTATGCCGCCGCCCACCGTATAGGGAAGTTCCTTATCAAGTATCGCCTTCTGGAAGGGCAGCTTCGCCCTTTCCGGACATCCCGCCTTCTCAAGCTGGCTTATGAGCGAATCCTCATCTACCCTTATCCCCATACTGGATATCTCAAAGGACCTGTTAAGCACGGGATAATATACGATTATATCTCCGTTAAGCTCCCAGTCATCATAATCGGGTGCGCGTCCGTCATGCTTCTTACCGGACCTGAGAAGATCGCCTATCTTCATAAGAAAAACAGCCTTATACTCCTTCGCGGCAAGGTCCTCCCTTTCCTTAGGTGTCTTATCCGGCCATCTGTCCTCAAGCTCCTGTGTCGTGATGAAAGTAATATCATCCGGAAGCACCCTTGTTATCTCGGGATGCCTGGAATTGACAAATACCTCCGTATTCTTTATCGCCTCGTATACCTTGCGGACTATCGATTTAAGCGTATCTTCATTTCTCTCTTCCTTATCGATTATACGCTCCCAGTCCCACTGATCCACATATAACGAATGCAGGTTATCCGTATCCTCGTCCCTTCGTATGGCCGTCATGTCGGTGTAGAGTCCTTCGCCATGAACAAACCCGTACTTCTTAAGCGCCATTCTCTTCCACTTGGCAAGCGAATGCACTATCTCGACCTGAGCATCTCCCTGTTCTTTAATACCGAATGTTACAGGGCGCTCCACTCCGTTTAAGTTATCGTTAAGTCCTGATTCCGGGCGGACGAACAGAGGCGCCGATACACGCGTAAGATTAAGCTCTTTTGCAAGTGCCCGCTCGAAATAATCCTTTACTTCCTTTATAAAGATCTCCGTATCTTTGATACTCTGCGGACTTTTGTAGCCCTTCGGGATATTCAGTCTTTCCATCTCATGCTCCTTTCCCCTCAAAAAAATCAACGTTCTTATTTTACCCTTGCTCATTCATATTCGCAAGTATTTTTACATCTGATGCCTGACCACCTTGTACTCATCGCCGTTCGTATAATACGGGCAGCCCTTAAAGTCCCTGTCCATGAGCCTTGCATAGTCGTCCTCATCTATATCCATATCGCAGATATAATCGTCATATTCCTCATCATAAAAATAATATGCGCAAGTATCGCAACTTCCGTTCATGGTCTTCCTCCCACCGCTTATACAAACTGAGAATTATAGAGTTCATAATAGAATCCCCGCCCGGCAAGAAGTTCATCATGAGTTCCCTGCTCTATAATATTACCGGTCTTCATCACCAGGATAAGATCCGCATTCCTGACCGTCGAGAGCCTGTGAGCGACTATGAACGATGTCCTTCCCTCCATCATCTTAAGGAAAGCATCCTGTATCTTCATTTCCGTTCTGGTATCTATCGATGAAGTCGCTTCATCAAGAATGAGCATCGGCGGAAGCGACAGCATGATCCTCGTGATGCACAGAAGCTGTTTCTGTCCCTGCGACAGGCTTCCGCCTTCCTCACCGATCACTGTATCGTACCCGTTTTTCAGCCTTCTTATAAAGGAGTGTGAATGTACCTCCTTCGCGGCTCTTATCATCTCTTCATCCGGTATGTCACGCCCCATCTTGATGTTGTCCCTGATGGTCCCGTGCCTTAACCATGTATCCTGCAGCACCATTCCGTACAGGTGCCTTAAGCTCTTCCTCGTGACCCTCCGTATGTCCCTGCCGTCAACCGTGATACTCCCCTTATCGATATCATAAAAGCGCATCAGCAGGTTTATCATCGTTGTCTTTCCGCAGCCTGTCGGACCGACTATGGCAACATGCTCACCCGGCTTTACATCTATATTAAGATCTTCAATGAGCTTCTTCTCCTTATCATATGAAAAGCATACACCGTCGCATCTTACGCTTCCGCTGTTTTTTGCCGCATGACCCTTATCGGCCGCATTGGCATCGCAGGATGTATCTATCATCATCACGGGCAGATCCGCATCGCTTTTCTCTTCATTCTCATCGATCAGCTCAAACACCCTTCCGGCACATGCGAAGGCATTCTGCAGTTCGGTCAGCACACCCGATATCTCATTGAACGGTTTGGTGTACTGATTGGCATAGCTTAAGAAGCTCGTAAGGAGACCCACGCTCATGCCGCCAGTCACCACCGCAAATGCACCGGATAAAGCCACGAACGCATATACGACACTGTTTACGAAACGTGTTCCGGGATTGGTGAGCGATGAGAAGAACAATGCCTTGAGCGATGCGGACTGAAGCCTTCCATTTATCTCATCGAAACGCTTTACGGCCTTCTCTTCATATGAAAACGTCTTGACGATCTTCTCGTTTCCGATCATTTCATCAATGAGCTCCGTCTGCTCTCCCCTGATGCCTGACTGTACGGTGAACATATCATAGGTATGCTTCGAGATAAACCTTGCAACGAACAGTGATAAGGGTGTCACAAACACTACGATGAGAGTTATGAGCGGATTCATCATGAGCATGAACCCGAGTGTTATAAGTATCGTCATAACCCCTGTGAAAAGCTGCGAAAAGCCCATGAGCAGTCCGTCGGCGAACTGATCGGCATCAGCTATCACCCTGCTTAAGATACCGCCCGCCGGATGCGAATCAAGATACTCAAACGGAAGCACATGAAGCTTGCAGAACGCTTCATTCCTGACATCCCTTACTATACTGTATGTGAGTTTGTTGTTTGATTCGTTCATGCACCATAATGAAAGGGCAGCGATGATAGTCGACAGCGCAGCTCTTACCAGAATGGACATAAGCCTTCCACGGTCCAGACTCCCGTATGCTATGCAGTCGATCGCCCTTCCTATAAGTATCGGAACATACAGGGTTGACACGACATTTATAACTGCGCAGAGTATCGACATCGCCCCGCAGAACTTATAGCGCATTATATAACTCATTATTCTGTTTATGGTTTCTTTCCTTGCGGTCTTTTTTTCCATCTTTACAGCCTTATCGGATACAATATATATACCGGCTCCACGGACATTTATGTATTTGAATCGTATATTTCCTTATAGACGGGACAGTCCTTCAGAAGATCCTCGTGAGTACCCAGCCCCACAACACAGCCATCATCAAGCACCATGATCTTATCGGCATTCTGTACAGCCGATGTTCTCTGTGAAACAATGAAAACAGTCATTTTATGATCTGTCTGCGCGATATTGCGCCGCAGTTTAAGATCCGTTGCAAAATCAAGTGCGGATGCGCTGTCATCAAGGATCAGTATCTCGGGCTTTCTTACAAGCGCCCTTGCTATGGTAAGTCTCTGGCGCTGGCCGCCCGATAGATTGCGGCCGTTCTGTTCTATCATCCCGTCAAAACCGCCCTTTGCGTCCACAACGTCGGTGCAGACCGCCATTCTCACGGCTTCGGCAAGTTCATCCTCATTCGCATCCTCGTTGCCCCATCTTAAGTTCTCGGCAATCGTCCCCTTGAAAAGAACCGCCTTCTGCGGAACCATTCCTATCCTTGCTCTCAAAGCCTTTATATCCTGTCCCTTTACATCCAGACCGTCAACGATCACTTTTCCGTGTGTCGCATCGTAAAAACGGGGTATAAGATTAACCACGGATGATTTTCCGGAACCCGTCCCTCCGATTATGCCTATGGTTTCACCCCTTTTTACACTCAGATCGATGTCGGAAAGTGCTTCATCTCCCGTATCGCTGTACTTAAGGCTTACATGTTCAAACCTGATAAAACCTTCATCTTCATTCCCGGGATCACCCGGCTGTCCCTCCTCCCGATACGTATCTTTGATATCGGGTTCTATCCGGAAAAGATCATTTATCCTGTCACCGCTAGCTATCGCTTTATTAAGGAGCACTATAAGATTTGCGAGCTTTATAAGCTCCACCAGTATCTGTGACATGTAATTATAGAGCGCTACAACCTGGCCCTTCGTGAGTATACCGGTCTCAACCTTAAGCGCACCTATATAGATAAGGACAATGACCGCCGCATTTATAAGAACAAAAGTCATCGGATTGAGCATGGCTGACAGATGTCCCGCAAGACGCTGCTCCATCAGGAGACCGTCATTGGTCTTTTCAAAATCATCCCTCTCTTTTTCCTCCATCGTAAATGCACGTATCACCCTGGCTCCCATAAGATTTTCCCTGGTAAGGAGCGTTATCTTATCAAGCCTTCCCTGTACTCTCTTGAGCATGGGTATATTGAAGCGCATGGTAAGTCCGACCACGATGAACAGGACTGCTATAACGGCCACAAAGATAAGTGCTGCATTAGCATCTATCGTAAACGCCATGATCATCGCTCCGAACACTATAAACGGCGAACGAAGAAACAGACGCAGGAACATGTTTACCCCGGTCTGCGCCTGATTGACATCTGCCGTCATTCTTGTGATCATTGTGGATGTGCCTGATTCGTCAATATTCTTATGCGACAGGCTCATGATGTGCTTAAACAGATCGCTGCGTAATCCTGTTGCAAATCCCACGGCCGCCTTGGCAGCCATATACTGGGCGGATACCGCGCTGATAAGGCCGACAATGCCAAGCGTTATCATAATTCCGCAGCACTTTACGATATATGCCCTGTCACCCCCGCCTATTCCCTTATCTATGATACTTGCCACGACCAGCGGGACAAAAAGCTCAAATATAGCCTCGAGCATCTTAAACAGCGGTGCCAGAACGCATTCCGTTTTATATTCTTTCAGATATCTTAACAGATCCTTCACTTAGCTTTACCCGATATGCCTTATTTTACCTGCATTTTCATAAATTCAAGGAAATCCTTTTCGGGAAGCGGTCTGCAGAAATAATAACCCTGCAGGTATTCACAGCCCTGGATATAATCGGCTCCGAGTTCGGTGAATTTATGTACTACCTTCTCCTCTTCAACTCCCTCAACAAGAACCTTTCTTCCCATCTCCTTGAGCATCTTTACGGTATCCTGTACCATTATCCACATCTTCGGATCATCCACTCCGTCTACGAAGCTTTTGTCAAGCTTAACTATCTCTACCGGAAGTGTGGTGACCCTCTTAACATTGGAATAACCAGTACCGTAATCGTCAAGAGCGAAGTTGATGCCCATCTCATGCAGTCTTGTGATATTCTGATCGACAACATCGGGATCAAAATCAACGGCCGATTCGGTTATCTCAAGATTAAGCCTGGATGCATCAAGCTTATATTTTTTCAGCAGAAATGCTACCTTTTCAACAAGGTTCATCTCGATACACTGCGATGTAGACATATTGATCTCTATACATTTAAGTCCAAGTTCATCGAAATCATTCTCGGAGATAAACCTGCATACATCCTCCAGTACGAAATCTCCTATCGCGTGTATCGCACCGCTTATCTCGGCTGCTTCTATGAACATTCCGGGCGATATCAGGCCGTAGATCTCATCCCTTATACGTATCAGTGCCTCTGCCGCAACAAACCTCTTCTCCAAAATGGAGTAGATGGGCTGATAGAACAGTTCAAAGCTTTTATAGCTGATAGCCCTGTCTATTATCTCATCAAGTTCACTCTTTATCCTGAACTCCCTGTTGTCCACATAATCCGGATAGAACATAACATCCTTGGTATCGGGCAGTATACGTTCAAAAGATATACAAAACGAATAAAGCGTATTGTAGTTGTCGATATCTTCCGGACATCTTAATATGCACAGCCTGGAATTTATCATTACCGTGAATCCCTCAACATCAAGTGTATCGCTGTAGTAATTCTTTATCTGTACCGCAAGTTTTTTTACCGCCTCGCCATCCATCGTCTCACTGATAACGGCAAACAGTCCGTCCTCAAGATAGTAAATATCCTCTTCAAGCGAATTGTACCTTGCAAACGCACCAAACTTTGACGACTGTTCCCTTAAGAAAGTGCTTAAGAGCTGCTGCCCCAGATACAGTCTTATGTTCTTAAAATTCACCATCTTGATGAGAAGTATATAGACCGGCGTTCCCGTCGCCAGAACATTCCTTATATGCTCATGGGCAACATTATAACTGCGTGCTCCGGTCATTGGATCGGTCATCTCTTCTTCGCGCCGTATTATCAGGCTGAACAAAAGCAGGGCAACGCTTATCATGAACATCTCAACCAGATGGTCCGGCATAAATGCCTGTACGACTATACCGATCATGATGATCGGATACAGCAGGAGCATGACTATAAACTTGTCCTTACGTATGATGGACCTGTATTTCAGTATCACCGCGATCTCAAAAAGCATAAACAATCCGGCGTTTATGTAGAACATCAGTATCCCTCTCATCCGGTAATACTGCAGCTTCTCATCAACATAGAATATGAACGGGTAAAACATGTTCACAACAAGTCCCGCCGTGTTTATGATCATAGACGCATACCATATTGCACGTACCTTCTTATTTTTCTCAAATTCGTGCCACATACCTATATTTGAATATATGAAAGGAAGATACGAAGGCAGTATCAGATTATGCGTGAAGAAATATATGTAATGCCACATATAAGTGACCGTATGGTTTATATCCGACCGGACTCCGTAATCCTTCATGTAACCCGCGCCGAAATCGGCGATCGTCGAAAGCATTATCACGAGCATCATCAGATAAAACAGGCCGTTGTTCCTTCCGTGAAACATTTTCTTAAGAACGCACGACATTATGATCAGTATTAAGATTATGAAGGCACATACATCATAATATAGGATCATATACCGAAATCCCTTCCCGTTTTATGTTTATTTACAAACTCAAGAAATTCAGCCTGGCCGAGCGGCTTGGAAAAATAGAAGCCCTGGATATAATCACAGCCGAGATCTATGAA
>JAFSZZ010000043.1 GCA_017458765.1 Lachnospiraceae bacterium
ACGACCACGACATCGTTGCCTGCCTGATAATCCTTGATGCAGCGTCTTGCCACATTCATGATACGTTCCTTATCGGCAACGGAAGTACCACCGAATTTCTTAACGATCAACATTTATTTATCCTCCCTGTTATCAACACGGATCCTTGTTATCGCTCCTTCGAGCTGTTTAAATCCCTTTTCAAATTCTTCTTCGGTCATCACACCGGTAACAAATCCGGTCTCGCCCGTAACTCCGGGTGCCTTTACAATATCCACTTCTCCGAACAGTTCCTTTATCCTGTCAAGCTTCTCTTCCTCGCTTCCCGATACACGCACAAAGAAACTCCTCTTTACCGAACCCACGCTGCAAAGTTCAAGATCCTTATCATCCCAGTCAACTCTCACATTTGTCTTATTCTTAACTGCCGCGATAACATCGGAGACAACAGCGCTTGCCGTAGGAAGCTTGCCTGCGCCCGAGCCGAAGAACATTGCGGGGCCCAGTACGTTTCCTCTTACATATACGGCATTCAGGACATCATCCACATTATAAAGCGGATGGGATCTCTTAAGCATGATGGGAGCCACCATTGCAACCAGACCGTCATCGGTCTTCTGGCTCTCCGCTATGAGTTTGATCTTAAATCCGAGTTCCTTTGCATATTTGATGTCCCTGGCACTGATCTTCGTTATGCCCTCAGTATATACTCTCTCATAATCGGTATTCTTACCCGTATAGAGCGATGTGAGTATGGCTATCTTACGGCAGGCATCCCACCCGTCGATGTCCGCTTCGGGATTTCTCTCCGCATACCCCAGATCCTGAGCGGTCTTAAGAGCCTCTTCGAACTCCCAGCCTTCATCAGCCATCTTTGTCATCATATAATTAGTGGTGCCGTTAAGTATCCCGCTTATCTCCTCTATGTCGTCAGCGGTAAGGCACAGATTGAGTACCCTGATTATGGGAATACCGCCGCCAACGGAAGCTTCAAAGAAAAAGTTGATACCCTTCTGTCGCGCTATCCTAATAAGTTCCGGACCCTTGGCCGCAACAAGTGCCTTGTTTGATGTGCATACCGACTTGCCGGCTTCAAGACAGCCTTTAACAAATGTATATGCAGGTTCCACACCGCCCATCACCTCAACGACCACCGACACATCCTTATCATTAAGGATATCGTTAAAATCGTGCGTGAGTATCTCTTCCACCGGATCTCCGGGAAAATCTCGCAGATCCAGCACATGTTTGATCTCCACGGCTTCACCTGCGTTTTTGTTCACGATCGCCTGATTTTTCCTGATAACTTCATAAACACCGGAACCAACCGTTCCGTATCCGAGTATTGCTATGTTTGCCATACCGATCTCCTCGTACTGATCTTCGTTTACATACTTCACGGCCATCCCCGACAGAGCCCTTAACCATGCACCATCATGGACAGCCGTTTAATTTTACCGCTTAATAAAATAAATTGCAATAGGTTCCTTACTTTATCCCTCCGCTATTCTTTTGCACAGTTTCTCATATTCTGCAAGAAAACTCCCGGCATCTTTTTCGATAAATGCCATATCCCCCTCCTCTGCTGCCTTCTCATGTTCTCTTGCGCGTTCACTCATGCTACTCACTCCTATCGTTGCCATAAGCCCCTTGAGTGCATGAGCCTCTATCTCATAACCTTTATAATTCTTATCTTTGATAAATCCCTTCATTCTGGATATCCTGTCGCCATACTCTTTTGTTATCTCACCGGCGATGACTTCAAGCAATTCCTCGCTGTCACCGGCGTTAGAGAGCGCCACATCAAAGCTCTTCCTGAGATCTCCGTCTATATACACATCCACACTGCCTCTTGTAATAAAGCAAAGGTAACTCCCGTCCTTTATATCATCCGGCAGAGTCGATACTATGGTAAAATCCTCCGTCGCAAAGCGCGGATCCCTGTACGGTGCATCCACGGTAAAGTTCTCACCCGCAAGATCGGTAACTTCCCAGGTCTTTATATATCGCGGAGTGCTGCTTTCAAGGACTTTGATCTTATCCCTGACGCTGTAACCGACAAGAAGCACTGTTAAATGAAGCACTTTAATTTTATTAAATAAGCACACCGCTTGCAAGCACAAGTACATATTATTACCGGTTGCGTCCCGCCGTGTATTTAGAGTATAATATCAGAGTTTGAGATGATCAGAGGAAAGAATATGGAAAATTCGATCGCATTCAAAAAAGGATTAAAGGACGGTACTCCGATAGCTTCAGGTTATTTCGCCGTGGCATTCTCACTGGGCTTTATGGCAAAAAAATGCGGGCTCTCTCCGTTTCAGGGGTTCATCGGGAGTTTCTTCACAAGAGCTTCCGCAGGCGAATACGGCGTCTATTCACTGGTTGTGCAGAACGCCGGCTATTTAAGCGTCATAGCAATGAGTCTTGTCACAAATCTGAGATATCTTCTTATGAGTACAGCCCTTACTCAGAAATTTTCGCCCGAAACTTCACTGCTTAAGAGGATACTTGTGGGATGCTGTGTCACAGACGAGATATTCGGGATATCCATTGCATATACGGGATATCTGAATCCTTATTATACCTTCGGAGCTTTTGCGATATCCACCCCGCTGTGGGCTCTCGGAACAACTACCGGTATTATCGCAGGCTCCATACTTCCCGCAAGGGCCGTGTCTGCATTGAGCGTTGCCCTCTACGGAATGTTCATAGCGATAATAATCCCTCCTTCGAAAAAGGATAAGGCGATCGGTATCGCTGTAGCCGCAAGTTTTCTGCTGAGCTGGGCAGTGCGAAATATTGACTTTTGGGGTCAATTCAATCTCAGTTCCGGAACGATCACCATAATACTTACTCTTTTGATATCCGCAGCGGCAGCCCTGATCCATCCGGTGCTCACCAATGTTGAAGAAATGGATTCATAGATATGACACACTCAACCTGGATATACATCATAATAATGATCATCACCACGAACCTGATACGTGTTATCCCTCTCACGCTCATCCGCGGACAGATAAAAAACAGGTTCGTCCAGAGCTTCCTGTATTATGTTCCTTATGTAACACTGGCGGTCATGACTTTTCCCGCCATCATGGAAGCAACAAACAGCCCCGTTGCCGGAGCTGTCGCACTTATTCTCGGTATCATTGCAGCCTTTTCGGGACTGGGTCTGTTCCCCGTATCCATAATCTGCTGCGTAGTTGTGTTCATACTTGAGTTTTTCCTGTGATCTTCGGATCTACTCCTGGATCCACCTTAGATATGCATTGATAAACGGATCTATATACCCGTCCATTACCTTGTCGACCTGAGCTACCTCCTCATTGGTCCTGTGATCCTTAACCAGGGTATAGGGCTGCATTACATAGGATCTTATCTGATTGCCCCAGCCTATCTCCTTGACATCGCCCCTGATGTCGGACAACTTCTCGGCATTTTCTTCCTGTTTTAACATATAGAGCTTTGCCTTCAGCATCTGCATGGCCTTGTCCTTATTCTGGAACTGGGATCGCTCATTCTGGCACTGCACAACGATACCTGTCGGGATATGCGTTATCCTGATAGCCGAACTGGTCTTATTTATATGCTGGCCGCCCGCTCCGGAACTGCGATACGTATCTATGCGCAGATCGTCATCATTTATCTCGACATCAAGATCTTCATTTATCTCGGGCATAACATCAAGCGACACAAAACTCGTCTGGCGCTTGCCCTGTGCATTGAACGGAGATATGCGTACCAGTCTGTGCACACCCTTCTCCGACTTAAGGTATCCGTAGGCGTTCTCGCCGTTCACCTGAAATGTAACCGACTTAATACCCGCCTCGTCACCGTCGAGAAAATCCAGTACTTCAACGGAAAATCCTTTTTTCTCTGCCCATCTTGAATACATTCGGTAAAGCATCGAAGCCCAGTCACAGCTCTCCGTACCGCCGGCGCCCGCATTAAGGCGCAGGATCGCATTGTTTTTATCGTACTCACCGGACAAAAGCGTGCTTATCCTCAGGTTCTCAAGTTTCTCCTTAAATTCGTCAAACTCCGCCTGTATCTCGGGCACCATTTCGGGATCGTTCTCTTCATAACCCATCTCAAGCAGTGTCTGTATATCCTCATACTGCTGATCGAGACCGTTCACGAGTGCTATTGTATCCTTAAGGCTGCTTAATTCCCTGGTAAACTTCTGCGAGCGTTCGGCATCATCCCAGAATCCGGGAGCTTCCATCTCGCGCTCAAGCTCTTCAACACGGCGCGCCTTGTCATCAAGAGAAAGAGAAGCCCTTATCTCCTTAAGGGGCTCCTCGTAAGTTACAAGTTCGGTTTTAATATTGTCTAATTCTACCATTTATTTCCTTCCAAAACATGCAAGAAACCTTCGTATTTCTTCTGATATTCCATCCGTCAAGGCTGTATAAGAACTCCGATACAGCCACTCAAAACCAGTCCTTTAAGGCTATGCCGTGCCGCCTCGTGCTCTGCCGCAGCACTGTTTATACTTCTTACCCGAACCGCACGGACAGGGATCGTTGGGATATATCTTGTTCTCTGCTCTCTTCTTGGGCTGCCTTGCCGCGCTGTCATCCTTGTTGGTCCCGGTGACCTTGGCCACTTCCTCACGCTCAACCTTCTGCTCTATCTTGACATGGAAAAGAACACGCACCGTCTCCTCTGCTATGCTGTCGGTCATCGCATTGAACATATCGTAGCCGGACATCTTATACTCAACAAGGGGATCCCTCTGTCCGTAAGCCTGTAAACCGATACCCTGGCGCAGCTGATCCATATCATCTATATGATCCATCCACTTACGGTCTATTGCCTTTAACAGAACCACACGTTCAAGCTCTCTTATCTGCTCCGAAGCGGGGAACTCGGCTTCCTTGGCCTCATATAACTTAACCGCTTCCTCCTTGAGGTTATGCTTAAGCTGTTCCTTATTAAGCCCGCGGATATCCGGCGTCTTTAATTCATTGACCGGAATGGTCGCAAGCAGGTGCTGGTTTAATTCCTGAAGATCCCAGTCTTCCCAGTTATTGCTCTCGCCGATACACATATCCACCGTGCTCTCCACAAAATCGGTAGCCATCTTGAACACAACATCCCTCATGCTCTCACCGTCAAGCACACGGCGTCTCTCGGCATATATGATCTCACGCTGTTCGTTATTCACCTGATCGTACTCAAGAAGGTTCTTTCTGATACCGAAGTTATTGGCTTCTATCTTCATCTGAGCCTTCTCGATCGCGCTCGTCAGCATCTTATGCTCTATCTGCTCACCCTCGGGTACTCCGAGAGTATTGAATATCTGCATCAGCCTTTCTGAACCGAACAGTCTCATCAGATCGTCCTCAAGAGATATGAAGAATCTCGATTCTCCGGGATCTCCCTGACGGCCGGAACGGCCTCGTAACTGATTGTCGATACGGCGGCTCTCATGTCTCTCCGTACCTATTATCTTAAGTCCGCCTGCTGCCCTTGATTCCTCATCAAGCTTGATATCGGTACCACGGCCGGCCATATTCGTGGCGATCGTAACTGCAACATGGATACCGGCATCGGCTACTATCTCCGCTTCCATCTCATGGAACTTTGCATTTAAGACATTGTGCTGAATACCGCGGCGTTTCAGCATTGCGCTTATTTCCTCGGATGCTTCGATCGTGATGGTGCCCACCAGTATCGGCTGACCTGTTGCATGAGCAGCTTCGATCTCATCGCAGATGGCATTAAGCTTTTCTCTCTTGGTCTTATATACGGCATCCTGCTTATCGATACGTGCTATCGGTCTGTTGGTAGGTATCTCAATAACGTCCATTCCGTAAATATCACGGAACTCCTTTTCCTCTGTAAGTGCGGTACCGGTCATGCCTGCTTTCTTCTCAAACTTGTTGAAGAAGTTCTGGAATGTGATCGTTGCAAGAGTCTTGCTCTCACGCTTAACCTTCACATGCTCCTTCGCCTCGATCGCCTGATGCAGGCCATCCGAATAACGGCGTCCCGGCATTATACGTCCTGTGAACTCATCTACTATGAGCACCTGATCGTCCTTAACCACATAATCCTGATCCCTGAACATCAGATTATGCGCTCTCAGTGCAAGGATTATATTGTTCTGTATATCCACATTCTCGGGGTCCGCAAGGTTCTCTATCTGGAAAAACTTTTCCACCTTCGACACGCCCTGCTGCGTAAGTGTTACGAATTTATCCTTTTCATTGACGATAAAATCGCCCGTCTCCTCACGTTCAACACCCATGATCGCGTCCATCTTCGACAGATCTTCCATATCTTCGCCGCGCTTTAACTGTCTGGCAAGTACGTCACAGACTTCATAAAGCTTGGTAGACTTACCGCTCTGTCCCGAAATGATAAGGGGCGTACGGGCTTCATCGATAAGCACCGAGTCCACCTCATCGATGATCGCATATGCAAGATCGCGAAGAACGAGCTGTTCCTTGTAGATGACCATATTATCCCTCAGATAATCAAATCCCAGCTCATTGTTCGTAACATAGGTTATATCGCAATTATATGCGGCCCTTCTCTCCTCAGGCGTCATCGAGTTAAGCACAACACCTACGGTAAGACCCAAAAACTCATGCACCTGCCCCATCCACTCAGCATCACGCTTGGCCAGATAGTCGTTGACGGTTACTATATGTACGCCGCGTCCCGAAAGAGCGTTAAGATATGCAGGCAGGGTGGAAACAAGCGTCTTACCTTCACCTGTCTTCATCTCGGCGATACGGCCCTGATGAAGGATGATGCCGCCGATTATCTGTACCCTGTAATGTTCCATGTTCAGCACACGCCTTGCTGCTTCCCTGACAGTCGCAAAAGCTTCCGGCAGTATATCCTCAAGCGTAGCTCCATCATTCAAACGGGATCTGAACTCACGTGTCTTATCCTTAAGTTCCTCATCCGAAAGCGCCATCATCGAATCACGCAGTGACTCGATCTTATCAACGGTCGGCATGATAAGCTTAAGTTCCCTCTCGGAATGAGTTCCGAATATCTTATCTATTATCTTCATGCAAAATCATTCTCCTAAAATATACGTAGGCAGACTAAAACGCCGCAATCTATATTGTATCAGATTGCGGCGTTAAATTCAATGATTATAGGATGCCGGGATTCACTGTTTTCTGCGCAGTATAAAGTGCAGTTCCGATGAGAATTCACTTTCATCCAGTATAAGCTGCAGCCTGTCCATAAGAGGTGTGAATTTTTCCGCAAACATATCCGCGAATTCTTCGTTCCCGTTCTTACGCATGGACACGCTTATGAATCTGTACAGATCATTTATGTCAGATCCGAACCGCCACTCATAAGCGACCTCGAATCCGATAGACTCAGCCATTACCGCAATGGATTCATTGGTGAAAAGATGCGTATGCGTTCCGCCCATATGCCTGTTATAGCACTCCTGGAAGGCTGTCTCAAATGCACACGAGAACGAGAACATGGGAACCGATGCGTACAGATATCTGATATTCTTATTATCCCTTATGGCATCCAGGTTCTCCCGAAGATGAATGAGATGCTCCAGTACCCCGATAGCGGATATCACATTTGCGTCGGTATTCTTTATAAAATCTATCGAATCCGTAAGTCCGATATGCTTAAGGAAGCTTCCGCTGCCATCTCCTATCATAGCATTGCCGTGTTCAACTTCTGTCGCTGAAACCTCTATACCGTTTGCCTCTATCCCGAAGGAATGCATGGCCGCAACAAAATACCCGCAGCCGGCTCCGATATCAAGATCCCTGATATCCCCCCGTTCCACTCCGTCTTTCTTAAGGCTGTCGACAAGGAACTGTGCCTTCGGGACATAGATCATGTTCATCCTCCGGTCGTAGTTCTCCTTGTCCTTCATTGAATAGTTCTTGGAATAATCATCCTCCACATATACCTTTGAGGCAAAATCATCCGTATCTTCATTGGCGGAATTAAGATGCCCGCATCTGCCGCAGACAATATATTCTATATTATGGGATCTGACGACACAGCCTGCATGGCCGTCCGCTTTACCGGTATCTTCACTTTTCCCAAGCGGTGCTCCGCATATCTTGCACGTCTTCCTTACCGGCTGTGCGTTTATGATATCCGCCATACCGTCAGCCATTTTAAGCATTCCGTCATTATTGTTAAAAAAATTCTGCTTCAGCGAATTAAGATCGCCGAAGGACTTACCGTATTTTTTCTGTGACATATTCCCTTCCCCTGATGATAACAAACGTCCGTACCTTTTGGTACGGACGTTTGTTGATCATAGCATCAATACTTCATTGCCTCTTCTTCACCGTTAACGACCGCAAGTCCGCCCTGAGCAAGTGCAAGCAGCTCATCCTCTCCGGGATATACCGTAAACGGAGCGATCCACTCGCAGCGTTTCTTAAGCTCTGCCACAACATACTTGTCATAGGCTATACCGCCGGTCACAACTATCTGATCTACCTTGCCGTCAAGCACACAGGCCATTGAACCTATATCCTTGGAAACCTGAAGGATAAATGCATCCCTGACTTCCGCAGCCTTTGTATCGCCGTCCTGTACCATCTTCTCGACATCACGCATATCGTTGGTCTTACAGTATGCATTAAAGCCGCCGTCCCCTACAAGCTTTTTATATACTTCGGCTTCGGTGTATTTCCCTGAGAAGCACATTTTAACAAGTGCACCTACGGGAACCGCCCCCGCTCTCTCAGGCGAAAAAGCGCCGTCTCCGTCAAGTCCGTTGAATATATCTATAACCTTGCCCTTGCAGTGAGGTCCTACCGTAACACCGCCGCCCATGTGAACGACGATCAGATTAAGATCCTCGTATGCCTTGCCCACTTCCTTTGCATATCTCTTGGCAACTGCCTTCTGGTTAAGCGCATGGAAGATGGATACCCTGGGAAGCTCCGGCACTCCCGAATATCTTGCTATCGGCATAAGTTCATCAACAACACACGGATCGACTATGAAAGAAGGAATACCAAGCGAATCACCGATCTCCCTTGCAAGTATACCGCCAAGGTTGGATGCGTGCTGGCCCGAAACACCTACTTTCAAATCTGCAATAAGCTCATCCGTTGTTGCGTATGTTCCGCCCGGTATGGGTTTTAACATTCCGCCGCGTCCCACAACAAAATCAAGCGATTTAAGATCGAAGTTTTTCTCCTTAAGGAAATTCGTGATTATATCCCTGCGGAAATCCTTCTGATCCACTATTGATGCATAGCTTGCGATCTCCTCGGTCGTATGACGGAGGGTCTCGTCAAACAGTAAAGTTTCATCCTCGAATACTCCGATCTTTGTGGATGTGGAGCCGGGATTGATTATAAGACTCTTTTTACCCATGTTGTTACCTCTCTTTTATTTTGATCTACTTCTTCGACAGTTCCTCAGCCACAATTGCAGCCAGCGCTATTGAATTAACCTTGGTCTCAAATGAGTCCGATCTTGATGTGAGCACTACCGGTGCCTTGGTACCGGTAAGGATACATCCGTTCTTAACGCCGGGAACCATATGGACTATCGCCTTGTAGGTAAGATTACCCGAATGGATATCGGGGAACAGAAGGATATCCGCATCACCTGCCACCTTACGGTCTGTAGCACCCTTCTCCTCTGCAGCTTCCTTATAAAGCGCTATATCAAATGACAGAGGACCGTCAACTATGCAGTCCTTTATCCCGCCTTCCGCATTAAGCCTTGTAAGCTCGGCCGCATCTACCGTACAGGGCATTTTCTCGTTGACTGTCTCAAGCGCTGCCAAAGGCGCAACCTTGGGCAT
>JAFSZZ010000044.1 GCA_017458765.1 Lachnospiraceae bacterium
GATAAATATATCCGTTTTGTAGACATAATTCAATTCACTCCTTGATATACGGATCACTCCATTGCTACGCAATTTCCGTGATCCTGCAGCCATTCGGAATCCGTTCACTTGCTTCGCAAGTTCCTTCTTCCTCATGTCTGTTAGGTTCATAAATCCATGTGCTCATATGTGCAAGCACATTCGCACATGCATTATGAACCAATATCACTTATTGTATCAAAAAAGGCGGATATTGGCAAATCTGCCAATATCCGCCTGCAGTTTCCTGTCAGTTAAACACTGTCTCAAACATTGCTTGCCATAGCCGGATCAACGTTCAAAACCTGCTCCATTATCTTAAGTCTGTCATTCTCAACTGCGACATCCAGCGCATCCGATACTATCTCATCGTTCCTCTCGGCTCCCGCGAGTACTGTCATCCTCTCCGCGAACTGCTCATCATTCGCTATCTCCTCTGTGATGATCTGTTTTCGCGTCTCATCCGAATTTTCTTCTGCGCCGGCATTTTCTCCACGGACTCTGTCAGCCTGACGCTGTTCCTGTACGTTCTGTACCTGCCTCTCTCCCGCAGCCTTATCGGCTTCGGTCACCTCGGCCTGCTGATCCGCAGCGTTTCTTACACCGTTTTCACGGTTTGTTTCCATAGCCTGGGCTATCTCTTCGTTGATCTTATTCTCGTCTTTCTCATCTTCCTTAACATCCTGAGCGGCTTCCTTCTTCTCTCCGCGTATCTCCTCACGTCGCTCAAGTTCTTTATTGAGCTGATTGCTGTTTATCTCACCCTGGAGATACATACGCTCAAGTTCGCTCTTTGAATATCCGAGGAGCGAATCTGCCTTATTTGTTTCCGTGCTTTTCTGTTCGGCTGCCTTATCGGAAACCGTATTGTCCTTTGGCTGTGAAGTGTTCTGTACTGCCTGACGGTCATCCTTTTGAACATCGTTCTTCGCTGTAACCTCAGAACTCTTCTTAAGCACAAGACCTTCGTTCATATTCTCGATGGCTTCCCTGCTTGCCCTGGCTACATCTCCGTCCTTACTTACGCCTATCGTTTCACGGCCGTCGTTAACCTCCGGTTTTGCCTTTCCTGTCTGTTCCGGCTTTACCGGCTCCTTAACCTCATTTACCTGTAATGCCGCAGCCTTTTCTGCGGTCCTTTCGATATTCCTGCTGTCAACGGGATTTAAATCCCTGTATGCAGGTTCCATTCCGTTTATCGCTCCAACCTTCATATCCGTCACCTCCCGGGATCACACCCGCTCGTTCATAAGCATCTGCCGATCCGAATTACATCACCCAACAATCCACAAAGACCCATCCAATATATAGTGAAAATAAAAAGATATATACAAAATCATGTGTTCCGTCACATATATATCCATAGGTGATTAAATTATAGCATATTTTTACCCATAAATCAATATTTGCGGGAAGCACTTACGAATGAAATGAGTATCAGAAAGATCAGGGAAAAAGGCGGGACAATGATATAATTTTCCATGAACGCCGGCATCATCATAGCAAACACTCCCGCCATGGCGCACTTACTCAGATGCGACGAGCAGGTGGCTTCGTGCAATTCAAGAAAACGCTTTACAATAAAGACTATAGCCACGGCAAAGACGGCCACCCCATGAACTATCAGTATATCAAGCAGTCCGTTATGCACCTCAAACATCCCTCCGAGCCAGTCGAGCTTCATCTCATAGGACGATCCTATGCCCGTAACCGGCTGCTTAATGAATGCCTCCCATAACTCGGACCATATCTCTTCCCTGCCGGATATTATGTCCTTATAGAATATCTGTACCCTGAAGGTATCCTTCATCACCCCGAGCCACACATACAGAAGGCTGAACAGTACCGCTCCGACTGTCGTAAATAAAGTGACGAGCAGATAAAATACTTTGTTCTTCCATACCTTTAACGGGATCAGGATAAGGATCATGAACATGATAAGCCCCAGAAGTGCACAGCGGCTCCTGTACCAGGCTATGATGTTATATCCCCACGCAAAAAACCAGACCGTGAGCAAAACGAGCCTCTTTCCGTTCCGTTTTCCCTTTACCTGTACCACATATGTTCTCAGCCATTCACATGCATAAACCGCAAAAAACAAACCGCTTATCAGCACAAGTCCGCCGAAGTTGGTATTATATCCCTTAAAATATCCCTTGACATCAACAGTCCAGTACACAAAGAAAAAGCCGATATAGATCATACAGATAATGACCTGTTTTTGGGACAGTTTTATCTTGTTTGCAAGATACAGTATCAGAAGGAAGTCCGCCACAGTCAGTATGGCTCCTTTATCCGACCCTATAAGGAAGAGGTTTAAAAGAGCGATGATATCGGCTCCCGCCATAAGCAGGAAAGCGGGATCCTTTATCATTTCCTTTATGTCCATATAACAGAACAGGGTAATGATAAGCCCGATGCTTGCCATTATGGTCCCGTAAGGAGCCGTAGCCTGATACCATTCAAACAGATGCCACTGTGCAGTGGTCAGCACAAATACTGCCGCCATCAGCGACACGTTTCCCGCAAGTATTCTCTTTTCGTTTTTCGTTGTGATCTCCATGCAGCCGGTCCTTAGTTTTTCTTTTGTGACAGAACAGTAAAAAGCTTACGTATCACGGAATTTATCTCTTTTATGTTCATAAGTACGATCATCAAAAATATAACTCCCGAAGATATGTATTCCACTGCTGTGCTCATATTAAGGGATGAACCCATTATCATTATGAACGCTTCAAGCACAAGAAGGATATATGAAAGATGATCCCTCTTAAGCTTTATTTCAAGCTTAACGTACTTTGACACCTTGATATATGCTATGAAGTACATAAGGAAATAAGATATTCCGGTGGCGATCGCCGCTCCCATCGCACTGTATCGCGGTATCAGTATAAGGTTTAAGAATATATTTACGGCAGCACCCAGTCCCGTAGCAAAACCCATTGCCTTTGAGTCTTTAAACGCCAGGCATATGGAACCCAGAAACCCCGTAAGCGCCCCGAATACAACCGATATAAGGAGCGGCGGAACATACTGCCATGCACCGTAAAAATCCTTTTTGAACATAAGAAAGGCAAGCAGCCTTACCGTCAGGATAAGGAATGAACAGCCTGTTACCATGAACGTGTTATACACCATATACATGGTACTGAAAAATTCACTGCTGTTATCGTCCTCATAACTCTTTGTCGCCGACATCTGCCAGGCCTGTGCGAATATGCGCTGAAATACGGTCAGGATCGCGGGTATCTTGTATGCCACGCCGTATACTCCGTTTACCGCAACCCCCTTGATGAAGGATACGAGATATCTGTCAGCCGCATTGTTTATCCAGCTGCCTGTTGAATATGCTATCATCGGAACGCCGTATGCTACAAGTTCCTTCTCAAAATCCTCTTCCGTATCACAGGCTTTTCCGTCCTCTTTATCCGCACCGGGAAGAACAGCCGGTTTTGCCGGAACTTTGTTATCCGCAAAAGTTACGATCTCCGGCATGAACTTATGTCCGAGCATTAGCATTATCACGGATGCCGAAAGAAAAGCCAGCATCTGTGAGAGGATATAACCGTTAAGCCCGATCTTTATAACGAGAAGGAAGATGATATTGCCGATAAGCAGAACAACTGTTGAGGATACACTCCCGCACACCACGATCTTAACCTTCTCACATCCCTGGAAAAACAGGATAAGGAATTCATACATACTGTTCGTAAGGAACAGAAAGATAAACAGGAACAGATACCATCTTATATACGGCTTAACAAACGCACATGAAAGCGCACATACCGCAGCAACGGCAATGCAGGCCCTGAGCACATACTTAATTCCGATCCTTAATATATCCGCTCTTCTTTCACTCCTGTCTATCCCAAACCTCAGTGCCGCCTCACCCATATTTACGGTAAGCGCCGGCACCAGCAGAAGCAGCGTTGTCTGCATAACATCCGCTATACCGTAATCCGCCGTCGTAAGAACATTGGTGTAGAAAGGCACAAGTAAAAAGACCAATATTTTGGACACAAAATTACTGATCGTAAACAGGGCGAGATTTCCCGTAAAATATTTATATTTTGACTTACCGGTTTCGCTCAAAAGTCACCTCATCCGTCAATTTATGCCTGTATCGGTTTTTCAGTGTTTTGTACAGGAACGTTATCGCCCGGACAACCCTCATCACTTATGGAGTGAGCGGAATTAACCGCACACAGGAGAAACATCAGGTTGAGCGCATAATCGGCCCATATAAGATCCACATCAAAATACGATTCAAAGAAAACTGCCATAACGGCGCACATGGCACAGGCTGCGACCCTGCTTCCCGTCACCTTTTTCCTAAAGCTTAAGAGCCGTTTGAAAACAAAATACAGGATCCCCGCAAATACAATGATCCCGTGGATCACAACGAAATTATACATGGCATTATGCACATTCTTTTCAAAGAAAGATGTAAGTTCAAAATTGGTACCTATCCCCGTAAAGAGCATGTACGGTTTCTCCCTGTTCACGAGCAGGCCGAAAAGTTCC
>JAFSZZ010000045.1 GCA_017458765.1 Lachnospiraceae bacterium
CTGCGATACATCACAGAAGCTTCCCATCCGCTTCGGTGAGACCCTTAAGGCATATATCGGGAAGGGCGAAGATGTTACGAAGCTTCATTACATACCCGTTGTACTTGCAGGTTATTTAAGGTATCTTACCGGTATCAACGATGAAGGCGTCGAGTTTGTAAAGAGTCCGGATCCCCTTCTTGAAGAGCTGTCAGGGATCATGGCACCCTATAAGGACTATAAGAAGGCAGGTGCAGATGAGCTTAAGCCCATCCTGTCAAGGAAGGATATATTTGCGGTTGACCTGTATGAGGCAGGGCTTGCGGAACGGATAACAGAGCTGTTTAATGAGATGAACGGGGGCCCCGGGAAGGTAAGGGAGGTCCTTCATAAGACCGTAGGATAAACTGAGAGGTATGATTATATGGTCCGATATCGGGACAGGCTTGCAGGAGAGAGCGCCAAGGCGTATGCACTGCGGGAATTAAATGACAACATAATAAATATGGAGCTTAAGCCGGGAACCCTTATCAGCGAGAATGAACTGTCCCGTATCTTAGGGGTCAGCAGGACTCCGATCAGGGAGGCCATACAGGAGCTTGTAAAGGCTCAGCTGATCGAAGTGTTTCCGCAGCGAGGGAGTTATGTTGCGGCTATATCATTCGATGCTGTTGAGGAGGCCGCATTCCTGAGAAGAACACTGGAGGCTGCGATAGTAGAAGAACTGTGTGACTGCATTTCGGAAGACCAGCTTAGGAAGCTGTATGAGAACATAGACCTGCAGGGATATTACCTGAACAACGGTATGTCCGACAGGATAATGAATCTTGATAATGAGTTTCATGAAATGCTCTTTCTGATGTGCGGCAAGGAACAGACATACAGGCTTATGCATTCCGCTATGGGCCAGTTCGACAGGATGCGTGCACTTTCCCTTTATTCGGTCAAGGAGATCAAGATAGTATCCGACCACCGCAATATTGTTGATGCGATAAAGAAAAGGGACAGGGAGACAGCCAGGTCCTTGATGATCAAGCATCTTATGAGATATAAGCTTGATAAGGAAGAGGTTATCAAGGAGTACCCTGATTATTTCAAGTGATCATGTAATAAGGGCAAGCTAGGGTAAAGTTTTTGTAGGAAAATAAAAATAAACATAAAGAAAGCACCTTGATCCTGTGTTAGGATTTTAGTTGACAAGACCATAATCCAAAGGAGGGTGCTTTCATGATCAATAGTATACAACAGTTTCAGGGGAAAGGGGTAGAAAGATTAGAAAAAATCTTCAGTTTATATGCGGATGATCCAACAAAGGTAGCTGAAATGGTGTATGGAGTTACCGAAGAGATGATCCGCTTGGGTACATCCATTATAGCTGAGGAATGGGAATACTACGACAAGCTACTACATGATGATCCCAGCCTAAGACCCGGGTGGTACGTGGTAAGACAGGACGAGATAACAAGGACAACATCACTTGGGGATGTGCGATATAAACGAACATATTTCAAGAACATAAAGACCGGTGAAAGAAGATATCTGGTAGATGATCTTCTCGGATTCGAAAAGGGACAAAGATATACAGAGGATGCCGTGGCCAGAATGTATGATGAGGCTGCAGACAGCAGTTATAGAAAAGGCGGTATCAATGTAAGCATTGATGAAAGTGTTATCGCAAGTAAAGTAACTGTAATGGAGAAGCTGCATCCTCTCAGATTCCCGAAAACTGAAACACCTAAAGAAAAACGATCGATACCTATCCTGTACATAGATGCCGATGAGGATCATGTATCGTTACAGTATCTGGATAAAAAAGGCGATATAAAGGATTCCAGAAGTAATACATATATGCCGAAGCTCGTGTATGTATATGAGGAAGTCAATGCAGAAAACGATCGCCATGAACTTGTAAACGTGAAGTATTTTGGCGGCGGATATGAAGGCAGTGATGGGATTAAAAAGCTCTGGGAAGAGGTGTATGGGTATATCTCGGATTCATATGATGAAGAGACTCTTGAACGTATATATGTAAATGGGGATGGAGCAGACTGGATCGAGACCGGAGCAAAGATGCACGGCAAAGCGAAATTCGTTCTCGATAAATATCATATGCATAAATACATCCTTGCAGCAACATCGCACCTTGAAGATTCCAAGGGAGATGCACGAAGCGAGATCTGGAGGGCAATAAACGGTAAGCGAAAATGGAAGGCTAAAGAAGTCTTCGATTTTATCATAGATCTAACAGAAAAAGAGAGTAAAAAGAAAGCTGTTGAGGTATCAAAGAATTATATCCTGGCTCATTGGACAGCTATAATGAACGGGGTAAGAAATCGGAAGGATAAAATCCACTGTAGCGCTGAAGGACATGTAAGTCATGTATATTCAGACAGAATGAGTTCAAGACCATTGGGATGGTGTCGCGTGGGAGCGGATAAGATGTCGCGGTTAAGAGTATATAAGATGAACGGCGGCTCGATGCTGGAACTTGTAAGATATCAGAAGCAGGAACTGCCTGTTGCGGTCGGAGCAGAAGAAGTGATATACAGCGCTGAACAGATGCTGCGGTTTGAAGCGAAGGCACGGAAGAAACTTGGATCACTAGCAGACACACCGATCTATACAATACCGTATCCGCAGGTAAAGAAAAAAGCAGCGTTGAAACATCACATATGGGGATTGTAAGAAAAGGAAACCATCGGCTACGCCGATGCTCTTGAATAGAGGCGCTAAAGCGCCTGATCATCCTTGCTTGTGCTTGATCAATAAAAAATCTGCCATGCATGGATTGTCAAGGCTGCCAAGCACCGCTACGCGGCTACGGCCTTGACAATCCAAAGCAGGCAGATTAAAGAGGCAATTAAGCACAAGCAAGAATAAGTATGCAACCGAAATGTTGCACAACCCTGAATGAAGGGCTTCCGGTAGCGAAGCGGACGGAAGGTTTCCTTTTTTGATAAAACGGAATATAATAGGCAGGTAGCTCGAATCTTGCACAGGTCCTGGGACATCTCTGTTTATTTAATTCCTACATTAGACTTACGCTATCGGGTACCAGTCTTTATTTTTTCTCCGTGAAATGATAGAATAATATCATGAAGAACTGTTTCCTATTGATCCTGACCGTATTGTTTACCATACTTGCCGCAAGGCCGGTACTGGCGGACCAGAATGTTGTCGTTGTCATAGATCCCGGCCACGGGGGCTACAGCGAGGATTCTTCTGCATACGGGGCGATATACAAGGATGAGCTTAACGAGAAGGATGTAGATCTTGCGACAGCCGTAGCCCTTAAGGATGAACTGGAGAAATACAA
>JAFSZZ010000046.1 GCA_017458765.1 Lachnospiraceae bacterium
CCGCATGCGATGGAAATATAATCGAGCGGGAGCGGCATTTTGTCCGAATACGGGTTCATACGTGATCTTATTTCCCGCATGAGCTCATCGCGGTTATCATAATCACCGCCGTCCAGCACGGCAACGAATTCATCACCGCCTATACGGTATACCGGACTGTGTTTGAACACATTGCAGATAAGACGGCATGAACGTATGAGATAGGCATCTCCTGCATCATGCCCGCGGCTGTCGTTTATCAGCTTTAAACTGTTGACATCGAACATGGCTATCGCAAATCTGATCCCGGATTCTATGTTTATCTCAGATTGCAGCCGCTTTTCCTTATCCTCGTATGCAGTCCTGTTATTGACATTTGTAAGGGGATCCTTACGCATGAGTTCGATCAGCCGCTTATTTAGAAGATCGAGGCTTAACGAGTGACGGAACTTGTCAAAAACCAGTCCCATGCGGCTCTGGTATGTCTGAAGGTAATGATTTGCGATCTTTTCCATGCAGTCCCTGAAAACTATATATCCGTATGCTTCATCGGCTTCGTGTATCGGAAGGAAGACATACAGATGATTCGGCCCCTCACCTGTATATCCGGGTATCAGCTGCCTTTTGTGGAACTGTGTATTTTCATATACCATGCCGTCCTCTGTTGAATAGAGGATCTCCAGATAATTGCTGTAACCGTTTTTCCTGAGCTTTATATTCCTGTCATATATTGACAGTCCGAAGTTGGGATCAAGGAGAATGTGGAAGGAGTCTCCCTCGTAATCATGATCGCCGGTAAGGAGACCGTTCAGATCATCCTTGAATTCCTGATATGTAAGACTCGATAATACCGTAGTATCGATAAGGTTCAATTTGCGGTTAAAGTATGTGGTCATCGCACGTTTGCTGAAAGCTTCGCGTCCGACACGTCTGCGGATCTTATCGCTGCTGCGGAATTCGTAACAGTTACAGCTTTCGCCCGGTATAAACTTGCAGGGTATTACCACAGATCTCTCACGTTCGATGCCGGAGGTTATGTCAAGCCACAGTTTTGCGCAGTTAGAACCCATATCGGTGAAACACTGATCGATCGATGCTATGGAAGGATCGAAGATCTGGCTGTCATCTATAAAATCATAGCCGGTAACAAGGACGTCGCCGGGGACACTGTAACCGTTATTTTCAAGAGTCACACAGGTTTCCATTGCAAGTCCGTCGTTGGCACAGATGAAGACGTCAGGAAGAGGACGAGAGGAACTTACGTATTCGTTTATATAACGTGTGACTGCCGAATTTTCCCATTTGGTGTAAAATACTTCCTTAAGATCGTCTTCTGCGCCGTTTTCCTTAAGATGATCCCTTACGGCTTTGAGCCTGAGCTCGGAATCAAGTGAATCCGCGGTGCCTGCTAAGAAGACGATATCATGTACACCGTGCTCATTCATGAGATGATCGCACATTGTGCGCGTGGCGACATAGTTATCGGAACCTATATAATATGCATCCTCGTGTCTCTCACCCTGCATTATTACGGGTATACCGGCTTTTTCCGCCCTGCTTATCAGCTTGTCGATCTCTTCCTGGAAGTTAAGCCCGCTGCCGAAAATGACGATCCCGTCAAAATCCTTAAGATCGGGCAGCGAGTATATGTTGAGCTCACCCTGCTTTGTTGCGGGTGTATCTATATAGATGGGATAACAAAGGAAGAGGAAGATATCCACATGATCGTTCTTCAGGGCATCCTGCATGCCCTGAAGGAACTGCGACAGGATCTCGCCGCACCACCCGGTTGTAAATACTGCGATCTTTCTCTTCATATGGGTCCTCGATTGCGGATAATTAACGTGACGATTATCACAAGTATTATATCATAATCCGCGAAATGATAAAATACTGCAAAATGAAATTGAAAAACATTGATAATCGGCAGACAATTTGGTAAAATCAATCAGGTTCCGGAAGCATAGATCCGGACAGGAAATGCGGTTGTGGCGGAATTGGCAGACGCGCAGGATTTAGGTTCCTGTACCGTAAGGTGTGAGGGTTCAAGTCCCTTCAACCGCATTCATTTTTTGACAAAATCCGCAGGCTGTGAAAACGGCCTGCGTTTTTTGATCCGGATATCACTTAAGTGAACGGCGTTGGCGGACATGGATAGAATCTTTACTTATGCTTTATTTAAGATGATTGATTGTGATATAATCATCATGTCCTTATCATCAGGGAACAATGCAGTATTTCGAAGTATGGAGGTTGGATCTATGATCAGAAAGAGAACTGTCGGGATAATGAGATCACGTGTGCTGCCGGCATTCACGGCGGTCATTTTAACGGTGGGTACAATATACACGCCGGTATATGCTGTTGACGGTGAAGCGGATGCGGCAGATGAAATTATCATGACACAGGTTTCCGGCGGTGAGATACCGGGGGATTCTTATAAAATACCGGATGCAAATGACGTGATCGGAGACCCGGGAGATGACAGATCCGAACTTCTGACGGAAGATGTTGATAAAGATGATGATCCGGGATATCGGGAAGCAGGGACAGATGATGATCCCGATGATGAGACGGGAAGCGTGGATGAGATATTGTCGGAAACGGAGGGAGATATCCGCTCAACGGGATCAGATGCGGAAATGCCGGAAACAAACCTTGATCCGTACGGATACTTTGTACTCAAAGGATATAAGATAACCGGCGTGACCGATGCCGGAAAGAGTGCAGCGCAGATAGTAATACCGGAAGGGATAAAGGAGATCGGGGCTTCGGTATTTCAGCATTGCCACAACCTTCAAAAGATCACTCTCCCGGGTTCACTTGAAATCCTGGGCGGTGCGGCCTTTGTTGACTGTTCATCATTATCGACGGTCGTGATAAATGCACGGTCATTTGAAGTCGGAAACGGTACGGGTGTGTTTAAAGAATGTGCCATATCATCGGTCACTCTTCCGGATGCGATGACCAGGATCCCGGACCGGCTTTTCTTCCAGGCCGGTTTCAGCAATTATGATCTTATTATCGGTAAAGATATAACGGAGATCGGGAATGCAGCTTTCAGGGAGGCTGTGGGAATAAGATCGCTGACATTCGAGAAAGGAAGCAGATTGAGTATTGTGGGAGATGAGGCTTTCTCTTCGGCCTCAACGATCTCAAAGGCGGAGCTTCCGGTATCGCTTAAGACTATAGGAATTGATGCATTCAGGGGCCTGGATCTGTCCGAGATCACGGTCCCGGAGAATGTTGAAACGATCGGTGAACAGGCATTTATGTGCAATAAGAAGCTTAAAAAGATCGTGATAAGATCCACAAAGCTCAAATCGGGCAGCAGCTCGCAGAGTGCGTTTATGAATACATCACGTGACGGTACCATTCCGGGCGACGGTGTTGAGGTCCTGGAACTGGCTGAAGGCCTTAAATATATACCCAAAGGGATATTCAGGTACGTGAGATTTAAAAATGCGGATATCGTCATTCCAAGGAGTGTAACGACCATAGGTTATACCGCGTTCGGCAACCTTCTGGGAAATGTCAGGAGCATCACATTTGAACCTGTGAGCAGTGTAAAAAGTATAGAAGCCCAGGGTTTTCATTTTAATAATGTAGATTATGGGGATGTTGATACCAGATTCAATGTCGAAAGCGGATCATATGCCGAAAAGTGGTTAAGAGAAACCGGATTTACCAATATTTGCGCACCTGTCAGTCTGTCGAAGACTTCAGTGACTCTTTTCTTTGACGGAAAAGCCGGAAGAACCGCCGCTTATACGGGGAATGAGATAAAGCCGGAAATTTCAGTCAAAAACGGTTCTCAGGTAATAAGTTCCGATCATTATACCGTTGCATTCAGGAACAACAGGGATGCCGGAACGGCAACCGTGATCATCACCGCAAAACCGGATGACAATGTATGTCTGGGTTCAAAGGAAGAATATTTTACGATACTTGGCAATAATATGGCAGATACCGGACTGATATCTGTGGAATGCCCGGGCAGAATTGACTGGGAGGGACCTTCTGAAGAATCCCGTGCAGAGATCGCGGTTAAAAATTCAAAGACAGGTATTTATCTTGCTGAGGGTAAGGATTACTGCCTGTATTATTCGGGTACATCAAAGCCCGGCAAGGCATCTGTCGTTATAATAGGACTTGGCGGTTATGAAGGAAGCAGAACTGTAAACTATACGATCGTCAAGCCTGATTTCAGGAATGCACAGGATAGCGGTCCGACCGGGCTTGTATGCTTTACGCCGGCCTCTGCAGATCTTATATGTATGTATAACTCAAAGCCTCATATACCAGAGGTGACAGTCTGGTATAACGGCACAGCACTGGAGGCGGGTGCGGATTATACGGTCAGCTGCAAGAATAATATAAATGCATATACGTTAAAGGAATCGGATCCCGGATTCAATCCCCAAAAAGCGCCTGTAGTTACGATAACGGGAAAGGGTAATTTCACAGGGTCAAAGAGTTATTACTTTTCTATCAAACCTTTCAGGCTGAATGTGAATGAGTGGAGCAGAAATACGGAGATAACCATACCTGCACAGAAGTATACCGGAAAAGCTCTGACACCGGCTCCTGTCGTTACGGTGATGTTTGATGACGGTGAGGTAAAAGTCCTGAAGGCAGGTACGGATTATATAAAGCCAACAAGGGATGATTATAAGAATAACATTGAGATCTCTTCGGGAAAGACAGGGGATGAAAGCCCGCAGGTATCCATAAAAACCAAGCCGGGTTCAAATTATATCTGTGATGTGACGGGTTATTTTGATATTGCTCCCAAGGATAACGATCTTGGCAATAAGAGCCTTTTTGCAGTCGGTAATATCGCGGACCGTGAGTTTACGGGACGGACGCAGATGCTTACCGATGAAGATACGGAACATCTGGTTGGTATAAGGGCTGAAAAGAACTCTCCGGATATATCGTCATATCTTACACCCGGTGTTGATTACATGCTCGGTTATTCCAAAGATATCATAAATGCCGGGAAGGTTACGGTCAAAATAACCGGAATGGGCGATTATCACGGAAGCAGGACCGTGACTTATAAGATCACTCCCAAAATATTAAAGGATAAGGAAGCCCTCGGCAAACTGAGGATCTCAATGGATGGTTATGAAGGAACAGTAAAATATTTTTATACCGGTTATGCCGTTAAACCTGCGCTGAAAGTGATCGATCCGATGGGTGAGAGTGACACGGATGATTATGAACTGAGGGAGGGCAGGGATTATAAGATCAGATTAAACAATAACGTAAATGTAAGCAGTGAAAAGAAGGCGGATGCAGCGATCACATTCTGCGGCAACTATGCCGGTGTGAAGAGTGCCGGCACAACATCGGTCAGAGCCGAGTTTGAGATAATAGAATGCGACCTTTCAAGCGTTGCCGCGGAAATAAAGATCGATGTTCCGGCGATGGGAATTCCCTATAACAACGGCAAAGCCATAACCCCGAAAACGGAGATAACCGTAGACGGAAGGTATGCGGGCCGGGTCAGGATCAATCCCAAGGCATACAGATTGTCTTATTCCAAAAATATTTATCCCGGCCGGGCAACGGTAACTGTAACCCCGACTAAGAACAGCGGGATCAAGGGACCTGTTACGAAGGAATTTAAGATAATCAAGGGTGATATGAAGGATGCCGTCATTTCATCAATAAAGCCGCAGACATATAAGGGTATGGCCATAACACCCGGAATAACGGTAAAGTACAACGGCAAGACGCTTAAAGAGAATACGGATTATACGGTTACTTATTCGGACAATGATAAGAAAGGCACGGGAAAAGTGACGGTCACAGCTTTGGACGGAACATATTATACAGGTTCCAAGACTGTAGGTTTTGCGATAAAATAAACGGCCGGACATAGTTCCTGTTCATAAAGGTATTATCGAAGGAGGAGATCATGAAAAACGTAAGAAGGGCAGGCCGGGATGACATTCCGGGGATACTTGAACTGCTCGTACAGGTTGATATGGTGCATCACAGGGGACGTCCCGATCTGTTCAAGGGACCGGCGACCAAGTACAGCGCCGAAGAACTTGAAGATATAGTACAAAATGACAGTACACCGGTATTTGTGTGCGTTAATGAAGAAGGTACCGTTATGGGACACGCCTTCTGTATGCATAAACAGATAACGGATGACCGTGTACTTACGGATGTGAGGACGCTTTATATTGACGATATCTGTGTGGATGAGGCGTATCGCGGACACGGTGTCGGGC
Organism: Lachnospiraceae bacterium; assembly: GCA_017458765.1. GTDB lineage: Bacteria > Bacillota > Clostridia > Lachnospirales > Lachnospiraceae > UBA2868. Next base: position 6,228 of record JAFSZZ010000046.1, read on the forward strand.
GTGCTCTTTACGATCATGTCATAGAGTATGCGAGGACGCTTGATTTTTACAATGTCACATTAAATGTCTGGTCATGTAATCCCGGAGCGGTAAAATTCTACGAAGCAATGGGGCTCAAGCCGCAGAAGACAGGGATGGAGAAATTGTTGCGGTAAAACGGGATATGATATAAACTATAAGGGTAGTACTCAGGAAGGCAGAAAAGGGATTGGGTGATATCAGGCGAAGGATACTCATAACAAATGATGACGGTATAGATTCTGACGGTATTTCAAGGCTTGCGGAAGCGGCCGTGGAGTTTGGAGAAGTGTGGGTGGTGGCGCCCATTCATCAGAGGAGCGCGGCATCGCACTGTATTACCTTAAGGGAGCCGGTAGATGTGTATCCGCATGATTTTTCCGTGAAGGGAGTTCATGCGTATTCATGCAGCGGAACACCGGCGGACTGCGTCCGTGTGGGCAGTCTGAGCGTTATGCCGGCAAGGCCTGACGTAGTGTTATCGGGGATAAATTTCGGATATAATGTCGCAACGGACATACAGTATTCGGCTACTGCGGGGGCTGCCTTTGAGGCGGCATTCCAGGGGTATATCGCGATAGCACTGTCTGAGCATATGAACGGCTGCCATGAAGTGACCGACGCCTGCCTTTCGGATATCCTCAGAGAATACATTGATGTAAGGCTCGGATACGGACAGATACTTAACGTTAATTTTCCGGGATGTCCGTTATCCCGCTTTAACGGAATACTCAGGAACAGAAGGACATCTCGTGATTCACTGTTCCACGATCGTTATAATGCGGTCGGAGAGCTTGAAAATGGTGGCGTAAGGTATATGATCGAGGGTGTTCATAACGAGCAGTCTGAAGAAGGGACGGATTTTCGTGCTGTGGTAGAGAATTATATATCTATCGGTATAGTATCCAATGTTGGTTGACATAATATTATTCTCTGTTAACGAAAAGACAGCGGAGATCCTGAAAACAGAAAAGGGGGCATATGGCGAGAAAACGCAGGATAGCAATTCTCGGCGGTGAAGTCGAAGAGAAGAGGCAGAGCCGCTTCATAACGGGATTCCTAAGAAAGGCGCGGACTGAAGATATGGATGTCTGTGTCTTTTCGATGTTCAGAAAATACCAGGACACACCGGTGCGTGAAGCCGGCGATTCAAATATATTCAACCTTTTTGAGCCGGCAGCGTTTGACGGGATAGTCATCATTAAGGACAGCATACAGACAAACGGAGTATGTCATGATCTTGAGACAAGGATAAATGAGGAGTTTAACGGTCCCGTCCTTGTTATCGACAGGGAGAGTGATTTTTTCCCTAGCGTTTTTGAAGATGACTATGCCGGGATGTCCGCTCTTGTCTCACATATGATCGAAGTTCACGGGTACAGGGACATTGCCTATGTTTCGGGCAAACGTTGGCATACTCATGCACAAAAGCGTCTTCAGGGATACTGTGATACCATGAAAAAGTTCGGGTTAAGACCGGATGAGGATCGTATCTTCCACGGAGATTTCTGGTATACCAGCGGCGAGCAGGCGATCAGGGAGTTCATGCTCAGCAAAAAGGGGCTTCCGGAGGCGGTCGTATGTGCCAATGATGAAATGGCGATAGGAGTCTGTGAAGCTCTTGAAGAGCAGGGACTTAATGTGCCCGAAGATGTTGCCGTAGTCGGATTTGATTCCACCGAAGAAGGCAGGACGGGTCCTAAGGTCATGACAAGTACTGTTTTCCCCGATGAGGAAAGCGGAATATATGCAGCGGGATATATGAGGGATAAGCTTGACGGGGAGAAGGAGCCGGCATTTCTTGATAAGCCCCGTATCCTTGCCGGTGAGACCTGCGGATGTGTTTTGAATGACAGGAAAGAGGGCTGTAACAGGAGAAGTTCATGGATCACGGAGAGAATGGCTGAGGGCATCCACAGTGTTAATAATATGATGGCCGAGAATCTTCTTTTGCAGCCTAATCTTAAGGGGTATCTGGGAACTCTTTATTCATACGGATATCAGTTAAGGGGAGTGGAGAATCTGTGTCTGTGCATTGGCAAACCGTGGATAGGTATGAATAAGGATCAAGGTCTTCATGTAGCAAACGCCGGATATCCGGACAAAATGATACTCGCTCTTAAATACAACAGTTCCGGCAAGGAGGGGATGGTGGGGACGGATGAGGAATTTGATACCGCTATCCTGCTTCCTGAACTTGAAGAGGAGCATGATGAGCCTCTGGCATATTTTTTCACACCGCTGTTCTGCGAGGACGAATGCTTCGGCTATGCTGCAGTAAGCTATGGGAGTGCTGCGCGTACATATGACATTGAGTACCGCTTCTGGATGTCAGTTGTTTCAAGGAGCATGGAGGCTCTGCGCCGCAGGATACTGATAGAAAACCTGAAGGAACAGCTTGACGGCAGTATGCAGGGCAAGTTCTCATCTGTGAATGCAAAATATGAACTGCTGTCGGAGGAAGAAAAACAGGATTATGAACTGGTAAAGCAGATACTTGATGAGAACCTTTTGACATATTTCTTCCAGCCTATCGTAAGTGCTACGGATGGCGGGATTTATTCATACGAGGCGTTGATGCGTTCCAATACGGATAAGAAGATATCACCCCTTGACATAATAAAGTATGCAGGTCTTCAGGGAAGACTTTCCGATGTTGAGAAAGCGACATATTTTAACGTTCTGGGCTATATTGAGAAGAATGAAGATGCATTCGGCTCTGCCAAGGTCTTCTTAAACAGCATACCGGGCATACGCCTTGGCGAGGAAGACTTTAATACGGTCAAGGATCTGCTCCACCGCAATTGCAAAAGGACGGTCATTGAGCTTACTGAGGAGGCAGAGCTTGGTGAGGAGGAGCTTGATAACATGAAGAAGCTGTTCCGCGAATTAAATGTTGAGATAGCCATCGATGACTACGGAACAGGGTATTCCAATGTAAGCAATCTCCTGCGTTATATGCCCAATTATGTGAAAATAGACCGTGCGCTTCTGTCCGGGATCGACAGCAAGCCGCAGAAACAGCATTTCGTGAGCGAGATAATCAAGTTCTGCCATGATAATGATATAAAATCTCTCGCCGAGGGTATAGAGACCAAGGAGGAGCTGCGCACCGTCATACACATGGGTGTTGACCTCATACAGGGCTATTACACGGCAAAGCCGTCAGCGGATATAATACCCCGCATAAATGATATGGTAAGAAACGAGATAAAGAGTTATTACCAGGAGCGTCAGGACGGAACGGACAAACGCATTCACGTAGCGGGAAGCACAAACCGCATATCTCTGGGAATGCTGTATCGCGAGGGATACACGGATATATCGGTAGGCGATGAGAATGCAGTTTACAAGGATATCGCTGTCATCGGTTCTCCCGGACTTGTTACGAACATGCACATGCAGATATTGGCGGGATATACCGGGGTCATCACCCTTGAGAATGTTTCCTTTTCAAATATCAAGGGAAGGCCTTGTATCGATATAAGTGAGAACTGTGATGTTACCTTGAGACTGCAGGGTGAGAACACACTAAAGGGGATAGGCATAAGGATACCGGAGGGCTCACGCCTGATATTTATGGGTGAAGGAAATCTGGACATCACCGTAAACACTCCGGAGTATTACGGCATTGGGAATTCGGTGAAAAAAGCACATGGTGAGATCATATTTGAACAGGACGGGAGGATATCCGTCAATGCGAGCGGTCAGGAGGGCATATGCATAGGTTCGGGACTCGGGGGTCCGCTTAGGATCGCCCGCGGACAGTATCAGCTTAAGGGAGGCGGGACGCGGTGCGTTACCGTCGGTTCGATTACCGGTGATTCGCGCTTTGAGATACGTGACTGTATGCTTGAGGCTGAGGTAAATGCGGAATACGGCGTATGTGTCGGCTCGATAGAGGGAGACTCGGGCTTCTATCTGTCCAAGTCAACCTTCAACATCATGGCAAGCGGAGATCATATTTCGGGAGTCGGTACCATAGACGGTGTGGAATCAAACGTGTTGTTGGAGGACTCAAGGGTAAGGATCGACCTAAGGGCGGATGAGTCCACCTGTATAGGGGCTTTGCACGGCAGGACGGATTGTGCCTTGAGCCATTCGAGCGTATCCTGTGAGAATTCCGGAAACGAAGCGCTTGTTTTCGGAGGGAAGGAACAGGATGTGAAGATCGAGATGGACAAGGCCGACGTCAAGATAGACATACATACCGGGCTTAACCGCGATACCTATGCGGAAAATGATGATATGCGTATATTTGACGGAAGGTTAAGATGCATGGTCAACGGCCGTGAGGTCGAGCGTAAGCCGATATACAGAAATTATGATAATTAGTTCTTGAAAGTTATCATTCTTTTTCGTATATTTATACTCGTTAGTATTATGCTTATGCGCACGACCGACAGATCCGGTCAGACTTAGGAAAGAGGGAATTGACAGATGTCTGAATGGTGGGCGGACGTAGTCGATACGTTCGTAAGGTGTTTTGTAAATGAAGGCAG
>JAFSZZ010000047.1 GCA_017458765.1 Lachnospiraceae bacterium
GGGTATGTACGATGCCATGTACCGCATGTTTTTTGAGAAGGATGACAGGGAGTATAAGAAGAGGGTATGCTCGACTACGCTCGTATTTGTGCTTTTCTCATCGATCGTGGTAAGCATCCTTATGATAGTGTTTAAAAATGTACTGTCCCGTAGATTTCTGGGTTCGGCAGACTATTCCTTTATAGTGTATATCGCCGCGGCAAATGTCTTTGTGGAAGGTGTGAACACTGTTATCGCCTCACCTACGCGCATGCAGAATCATCGCAAGACGTATCTGACCACAAATATCATTGGGCCGCTTATCTCGTACACGATGTCCGTTATCCTGCTCCTTAAGGGATATTACCTTATTGCCATGCCGCTGGGGCTTGCTGTGTCGTCACTCATCATCCATGTGACATATCTTTGTATTAACAGAAAATGGTTCTCGCCCGGACTGTTTGACAGGGAGCTTCTCAAGGCGCTTCTTCCGATCGGACTGCCTATGGCAGTGAACATCTTAACTTATTGGATATTTAATTCCTGTGACCGTCTGATGATCACAAATCTTATAAATGTGGGAGAATCGGGAGTCTATGCGATAGGAAGCAAGCTCGGTCATGCAAGCCAGCTGGTCTATACGGCGTTTGCTGCAGGCTGGCAGTTTTTCGCATTTTCCACTATGAAGGAAGAAAAGCAGGTAGAATCGAATTCGGCTGTGTTTGAATATCTCGGTGTCATATCATATGCTGCGACCATGTTTGTGTGCGCGCTCTCTCATGATATATTCAGGCTCCTGTTTCGTTCTGAATATCTGCCGGGATACATCGTGGCGCCATATCTGTTTCTTGCGCCGCTCCTCCTGATGCTGTTTCAGGTCATAGCCAACCAGTTTCTTGTCATCAGGAAGACCTGGCCGAATATGCTCATCCTTCTGACGGGCGCTCTGTCAAACGTTGGTTTTAATTACCTTCTTATTCCCGCTATGGGAATAGAGGGTGCAGCGGTCGGAACACTCATAGGTTATATGATATCACTGTTAATTGCAGCCATAGTCCTGATACGGATGAAACTGCTTAAGATATCGGAGAGATTTTATCTGTCCACGTTTGTTATAGCGGCTGTTATGGTCATATGGCGCCTGTTTCTTAAGGATAAACTGCTGCCGATGCTTTTCCTTGCTGTTGCAGGTTCGGCTGTGATAGTGTTATTATATATTGATGAGCTCAAGTTTCTGATAAGGAGACTTAAGGCACGTGCGGAGGTCAGATCCAAATAGCCTCTGTCTATCAGACTGACACGTCTGAGTAAGATGTGGGCAGCTTGGAAAGTACAGATATACAGATACGGAGTTGTTTATGTTAAAGATCGCGATAATCGTCCCATGTTATAACGAGCAGGAAGTACTTCCCAATACGGTGAGCAAGCTTTCGGAATTGACAGATAAACTGGCGGCTGAGGCCCGAATATCTCATGACAGTTTTATCCTGTTTGTCGATGATGGCAGCCGGGATGATACGTGGGAACTTATCGGAAGATATGCGGGTGAATACGATCATGTTCAGGGCCTCAAACTGGCAGGCAATGTGGGCCACCAGAATGCTCTTCTTGCAGGGCTTATGACAGTGAAAAATGAGGTGGATGCCGCAATATCCATCGATGCGGATCTTCAGGATGACATTTCCGTGATCCCCGAAATGATAGATAAGTGTGAGCGGGGCTGTGATATAGTTTACGGAGTCAGGAGCGCACGAAAGACAGATACCTTTTTCAAACGCTTCACGGCTGAGGGCTTCTATAAGCTCATGAAGCTGATGGGGGCAAAGAGTGTCTATAATCATGCGGATTTCAGGCTCATGAGCGCCAGGGCTCTTGAAGGCCTGTCACAGTTTAAAGAGCGGAACCTCTTCCTACGCGGTATAGTACCGACAATAGGGTATAAGAGTGACTGTGTATATTATGAGCGCAAGGAGAGGACTGCGGGAGAATCAAAATATCCTCTAAAGAAGATGCTTACCTTTGCCTTTGACGGGATAACTTCCTTCAGCATCAAACCGATGTCATTCATCATGGGAGCCGGAGTATTCCTGATAATCTGCGCCATAGCTTTTGCTATATATGCTTTTCATTCTTATGTCACCGGAAATGTGGTGAGCGGATGGACATCGATAGTATTATCTCTATGGTTCATCGGAGGACTTGTGCTGTTTTCGATAGGCGTGGTCGGACAGTATGTGGGGAAGATCTATATCGAAGTCAAGGAACGTCCGAGGTATATTATCGAGGAGCGTGTGGACGGAAAATAATGCGGTATACCGCATAAATCCTGAAGAGTTTCCATAACATGTTTCCATAATTTGTATTGCAAAGATGTTACGATAATGTTAAAATAAATCTGTTTGCGGTATCATTTGGAATGATATTGCCGAACGGATTTTTTTTGTTATGTACTTATTATAGTACAAAGGCACTATAAAGTAGCGGCAGGATAATGCCGATACAATATTTAGTGTATTATTATATCTAATTGGATTTCAGGCGGCAGTATTCTATCCCTAAAATAAAATACGGGCGGTCGTAAACGGATTTTTACCAAGGAGGAATCAAAGTGAAGAAAAAGAGATTTTGGGCGGCAATACTTACAGCGGCAATGCTTATCACATCTTCAAGCTTCGATGTTGCGGCTATGACATTGGAGAGCGATGTCAGTGAGGCCGTTTCGCCGGCTGATATGAGTGCGGATGTGAGTGAGGATGTGATCATTCCGGAAGAAATGATCACGGAAGATACCATTGAAGATCAGGGCACGCTTGCTGACGAGGATAACGGTGAGCTCCTTTCAGGGCCGGAAGAGATATCTGTTGAAGAACCGGATGAGGATGTTGCGCTTACGACACAGACCGAAAGTGAACCTTCCGAGGGAGCAACCGAGCCGTCGATCTATTTTGATCCCGATTCAGATGTACTTAAAATAAATCCTGCATACGGAGATGTGAAATTAAATGATATCATCTCTGATGACGGAGCTGTTGTCATACCCAAGAAGACTAAAGTGATCCCCTGCAGTGATAAGCTTTTTGACGGTGCGACGAATGTTAAGGACGTGGATTTTGAAACCGGCAGCGAGGTTCCGAAATTGACGATAAACGCAAATGCATTCAGAAATTCCGGTATTACAAAGTTCTATGCACCTGCCAATTATAAGACGATCGCGGCCGGAACCTTTTTGGGCTGTTCGAATCTTTCCGTGATAGACTTGTACAATGTGACCGAAATAGGCGATCAGGCCTTTGACGGATGTACAAAATTGGGGACAGGTACCATAACCAGAGGTAATTACGTTGCCGATATAGGCAATTATGCTTTCAGAGGTACAGGGTTCAGCAGAGTTGATTTTGAGACCATAGGAGGCTCTGCCGCTGCGATCACCCTTGGCCAACATGCATTTGAAGGGTGTACAAGCCTTAAGACTGTCATAATCCCCAAAAAGATCACTAAGATACCGGATTACTGTTTCAGCGGCTGCAGTTCTCTTGAAGACATACAGATAAACAAAACAAACCCGGTCAACTGCGAAATAGGGTCATATGCATTCAAGGACTGTACGGCGATAAAGAAACTGGGTAACGTGGAAAAGGACACCAGCGGAAATATCAAGACGATAACGGATTCCCTGAATGTTACGACAATAGGGGATTACGCATTCAGCGGATGTACCGGCATTAAGATTGCCGTGCTTCCAAAATCGGTAACTAAGGTAGGAAATTCTGCTTTTTCAGGCTGCTTAAGTCTTGTTGAGATCTATTTCAGATACTATAACGACAGTACGGGCATTGCTGATGAGGGGCTCGATATACACGAGAAGGCATTTCCGGATACGAAAGTAAGGGGACAGGCGGTCATCTACGGATATGACGGTAAAGTAAAGGAATATGCACAGGATGAGAATCACAAGTTCAAGAATTATATTTCGCTTATAGAGGCAAGAAAGTTCGCCGCAACAACGGCAAGCGGACGTATCCTTGCGGGATATAGCGTAACACCTCCAAGCGGCAAGGCAAAGCCCGGTGCAACTGTATCCATCAAATTAAGTCCGAAAGAAGGTTTGGGCTATCGCCTTCAGCGAAATGACTTAAAGGATCTGAACGGTAATCTCCAAAAGAAGGATTTTAAGTTCGTTAAGGGCGATGCCGGCAGTCAGTATTTCGAATTCAAGATGCCGTATAATGATGTGCTGATTGATGTGGATGACGGCTTTTATCAGGATTCATGGCTTAAAAATGCTGCGATCTCGCATAGTGTGGGCGAATATGACGGCGGCGGCCTTAATTACAAATGGAGAAACGGCCAGTATGAGGTTGATAAGCCCGGATACAAGGGTCAGATAGAGATAAACGCCAGCGCTACGGTCGATAAAAAAACGCGCAATCTTGCGCTTGGCCAGTGGATGTTTGAATATGAATCAAGCAAACCTTCGGTGGCAACCGTTACAAGCACCGGTGTTATCACCTCCAAGGGAGTGGGATCTACCGTTATAACCGTGACTTACAGAGTGGCGGAGGCGAAGTTTACCCAGAAATTTACCGTTCATGTCGGAACTGATGTCGATATAAAAACACTTTCTCTTGATACACATGATGCCTCATTGGAACCGGCAGTGTATGTTGAAAGGACATTTGATAACGTACATTACTATCCTGTAAGAGTCGTTGAAATACCGAGAAATGCTGTCGGAAATGCCGAGAGGAAGTTTGATGTCACACTTTTGGCAAAAGAATCGGAAGCTTCGGATTCTTTTGATGTCGAAGCAACCTGGTCAAGCGGAAATGCGGCTTTTGTTACGCTTAAGGATGCAAAAAACGATACCAACAAAAATACCGTTACCGTTAAGAGCGGAGTATGCGGAGAGACATATATCAAGGCGACATACGACACGCATAAGAAAGACGGAGAAGGCAATAAGATAATACTGTATGCGTATCTCATAGTGCGTATAGTCGATATGAATCCGAGGGTGACGACGGATGATATCACGGTTAATGTGAATTTTGATGTGGATAAGATCGGTGGAACTCCTCTTACCATTACTCCGTATGCAGGAAGAGAGATCAATACTGCATATCCCATAACGATGAAGCGCGGAAACGGCACTACGGTAATGGAAGGCTATATCGGTCTGAAGGTTATCCTGCCGCAGAATCCCGGAGATGATTACAGGCTCATCATAAATAAAAACGGAGGGGATCAGGGGCTTGCTCCCGGTGAAAAGAAGGTATATCAGGGAAACAATAAGCTGTTCATAGTCGGCAGGTATACAGACGGAACGGATTTTGTCATCCCGCTTAACAGGGTCATCATAATCAACGATCCGTTAAAGCTTGAGACCAAAATGGACGGAAAGATAAATCTGTATTACAACAGCGATTGCTACGACCCGATAAACAAAGTAGTTGGATATAATTATGAGATCCCGGTAAAAGATGATGAAAAAATGAACGACTACATTGAGCGCTATGTCGGATCGACCATAGGCAAGGTTAAGGTGAATAATAATATACTTCTGTCGAAGGCTGAGATCGATGACTCAATAAATAAAGGCGTTCAGTTATGGACAGACGATACATACAGGACATGGAATGGCCGGAACGTGGATGCGGCGACAGCGGCATGGAAGAACGACAAGCTGCAGAACAATTTCGAAGTATCTTGGGCGTATGACTGGCAGAATAATATACAGACGGGAAGACAGGACTTTACAATTATAAGAAGTGGTAAGGTGCTTGCTACCGAACTTAAGAATAATAAGAAGGTACCGGTAACCAGCGGTTATCTTGCAATTTACTTCAGGGGTTATACACAGCCTGTGGTACAGAAGATATCCATTCCTCTGGGAAATAAGGCACCGTCTTACGGAATGACCGTATCAACAGTTACGGAGAGTGCTTATACAAAAATCGGAGAATTCAGATTCCGCATAATAAACAAGTCGACCAAGGATGTTGTGATAGATGATACAAGTTACACAACCATTACTCTTGATAATAATAACAGGGCGGGATTTGAAGATGTATATATCAATGACAAGGATGTGGTTCTGGAAAAGACACCAGGAACTTTCAGCGGAAGGAAGACGGCTGTAGTCAATGTTGTCCGGAAAAACTGGGACAGTGAGTTCTTAAAGACCTATCCTGTATCCTATAAATTCACCGTGAATTATGTTGATAAGCTGCCTGTTGCGAAGATCAGTAATTCGACCGTGGAAATAAACACCTGGTTTACGGCTGTGGATGGCGAAGCGGAGATCTCGCTCGATCAGCAGAACAGTTATCTGCAGCTTAGACAGACTGCGGGAAGTTCCTTTACTTACGTCGGCACTGATAAAATGTATCAGGATTCCCGGAAGATCATTTTCTCTGTTGTTCCAGTACCGAATTATAAGAACAAGGTTACCGTAAAGGTAAGCTTTGCTTCGAACAATAAACCGGCGAAGGGTACGTACAGGTTCAGCTATACGCCGCAATTCAGTTATAATAATGTAAACTATACAAACCTTAAAGAGCAGAAGATAAGTGTACGGGTATTGGATAATCAGCCGACACTTAAGCTTGGAAGTTCTTCCTTTGTGTTCAATATTGATTATCCCGATCTTGAAAAGAAGGAAGTAACCGCTGCGTTTTCAAACCTTCCGAAGACCACAAAGATAAAGGATGTTGTGGTTGATACGACCAATATGAAAGGAATGTATGTAAAGGGCAATGTTTCTGATCCGGCCACGCAGCAAGCGATCATAAACGGTCTTAGCATAGACCAGAGGTATGATGCAAAGACCAGGAAGCAGATGCTTGCTTTTACGATGACTCCTCCTCCCGGAATATTTGCATATAATGCGGTGTATGATCTTGAAGGGATCACGGTTGACGGTATTGAGGTAAAGACGATCAGGATCACGATAAAAGGTATCAAGAAGGAGCCCGTTGTCAATGTATCGGCAAAGGATGCGATAAATACGATAGATGATACATCATGTGTAAAATATACGACCAAATATAACGGACTGACGGATCCGGTTCTTAAGGAAGTGAAAGTGTATGAATATGAAGGAGCTGTTCTTGAGTCCGAGTATTTCAGGGCTGAGATCGATCAGGATAATAAGAATATCATCAAGGTTTATGCGAAACATGATCCTGACAATATGCTTGAGAGCAAAAACTACTCATTTGTTCTTAAGTATGTGATAAGCTCTACGGATGATACTTTGAATAAGTATACAAAGAGGCTTACGGTCAAGCCCGTACAGAAGGTTCCGACTATTGCCATTGATGTCAAAAAGGCGGCATTCAATGCGGGTGTTGATGATGATGTACGCACCAGGAATGTGGTCATTACCAAGACATCTGAACTTAAGACTCACATCAGCGGGGTTGTGGTAGCTGACAGTAACTCTGAATTATTAAGGCATGCGTTTGTGATAGAAAATACAGGCTATGATGATGAGGATATGTATTATCCCGCTTATGATATCCCGAAGAATGTCAAGAAGGTCAGGGCGGGTACCGTCACGATCCATTGTGTTGCACCCGAGCTCCTTGAAGCCGGAAAGATATACAATCTCGTGCTTGAAACGAAGTTTGTAAATCAGTTTATTAAACATGATGCAAACGGAAACATAGTATATGAGAAGTATGCAAACGGTACGTACAAGAGAGATTCTCTTGGAAATAAGATACCTGAGAAGATTGCGGGATCAAGGTTCACCGTTCCGGTAGTAGTGTACAAATAATGATCTGATCGCGGAGCCGCTGCATATGCAGCGGCTCCTTGTTCAAGAGACGGAAGCAGTAAATTAATTAAGGGGAAAATGATCAATGAAGGGAAAAATAATAAGGGGGATAGCAGGCATGGCAGCAGCTGTGCTTGCAGTCATATCTGTTAACGAATCTGTTTTCGCACAAAACACGGGGACGGTACTTCTGTCTTATCCGGAAGATACAGGAACAGTGCCTGAGCCGGATGGATATCTCTATGAACCTGCATCGGCTGACTCTGATGCGTTATATGATAACGCAGACAATGAATCGGTCGTATCAGCTGATCTGATAAGTGATACCATTATATCCGGTATTGCAGATAATAATGAAAACGCATCTTCAGCCCTTAAGACCATCCTTGAAAAAAAGGATATAATGGCAGTAGTGTATCTTACCGACGAGTGTAATGTCTATAGTGAGCCGTGCACTGATCCGGAGATCATCACCAGAGTACGTGAAGGCGAAACGGTTTACATAAAAGGAGCGGCTTTTGCGGAAAACATGGATGTGATGTTCCTTGTTTCCGTTTTTACTGACGGAACGGAATACACCGGTTATGTGGAAGCAAAAAATCTAATTTATTCCGATGAGGACTTAAGAGACTGGGCCGGGGAGTACCTTACGGGATCGGGTATCGCAGCGGAAGGCACTTCATTATACAGCACCACTTATGAGGAGATCGACCGCTTTCCCTATTCATACAGAGCCAAACTTACCGCTCTTAAATCAGCACATCCTAACTGGTTCTTTGTTCCCATGAACACAGGCCTTGATTTTAACACGGCTGTTTCAAATGAGATGGGTGACAAGAGCTGGATATACATAAACGATTCAAACACGGCTAACGGCTGGGTGGGGAATGCCACGGGTCAGGGGAAATGGGCATACGCTACTCAGGCAGGTGTACAGTTCCATATGGATCCGCGAAATTCGCTTACGGATAGCTACATTTTCCAGTTTGAACAGCTTACCTTCAATAAGAGTTATCATACGGTTGAAGCGATACAGAGCTTCCTGAACGGAACATTCATGAAGGGCTCTCTTCCCGACGGCTCCATGACCTTTTCCGATGCTTTCTATAAGATCGGATCGTCTCAGGGAGTATCTCCCATACACCTTGCATCACGTGTTTACCAGGAACAGGGCAAAGGTATGTCACCTCTGATCTCAGGCACATATTCGGGATATGAAGGGTACTACAACTATTTCAACGTAGGTGCCACCGGCAAGACCGATGCCGAAGTTATAAAGAACGGTCTTGCATATGCGAAGAAACAGGGCTGGAACACTCCTTACAAGGCGCTTGCGGGCGGTGCTGCAACGATCGGCAACGGATATATAAAAAAGGGACAGGATACGGGATACCTCGAAAAATTCAATGTTAATCCAAATGCGGTAAATGCCCTGTATACCCATCAGTATATGCAGAACATCCAGGCACCGCGTTCAGAGTCCTCAAGTACAAAAACGATGTACGCAAACGCCGGCTGTCTTAATTCTTCCTTCGTATTTAAAATCCCGGTATTTAACAACATGGGCGGAGAAGAGGAACCGAGACCTCTTACTTCCTTTAAGCTGAAGCCGGTAACGGTAAATGAACATGAAGCAGACGGCGAAGTGACCGGTACGAACCTTCTCTTCACCGGACAGACAGCCGTCCCGGAATATGAGTATGAGCCGGGAGACACGACGGATCCGCTGGATGTTACATATACATCAAAGAATACAAAGGCAGCGGTCATTGACGGCGGAAAGATACGTGCGGTATCAAAAGGTACAAGTGTGATCACGGCAAAGCTTGGCGATCTCACTTCATCCGTAACTGTAACTGTCAAGGGATGCAGGGCCGTTTTTTTGCGGAGCGACAATAAGACCGGATACAGGACGGTCGAGCTTGATTATAACGGCAGTTTAAAAGGTGATCCGCTTACGGGCAGCGGAGACTATCCGGATCCGTCAGTGATCGCGGGAAAAGATAAAAATATGACATTTTCGGGCTGGTTCACCGGTCCTGACGGAACAGGCAGGAAGGTTGATGAAAGCATGCTCTTTAATACAGAGGAGACACTGCTCTATCCATGCTTTACCGCGCATAATAAAGGGTTCTATGTCATTCCGGCAGGAGATGCCGTATATACGGGTTCTGCGATAAAGCCGGAGATAGAGGTATATGATTCACCTGCCGGTACCGCAGGTATGCCTCCGCATAAGCTTGAACTTAATAAGGATTATACGGTATCGTATGCGAATAATAAAAATGTAAACACATCACCGTCTAAAAGGCCGGCGGTTGTCATAAAAGGAAAGGGGAATTATTCGGGCACTCAGTATGCATATTTTAACATTCTGCCCAAACCCTTAACGGACAGTGACGTGTCATGCGGGGATATCACTCTTGCCTGCAACGGTATGGTGCAGAAGGGAATCCCTGTAGTAACATTTAACGGAAAGACGTTAAAGAACGGAACGGATTTTACTCTTGAATATCCGGTTTCCGGCAGCGCGGCTTATAAAAATACCGGGGTTTGGCCGGTAAGGATAAAGGGCAAGGGTAATTTTTCCGGCATTGCTGCCGTTAACCAGAGCATTACGGCCAAGATCCTGTTAAGCAGGGTAACGATAAAGGCTTCGGATATCGTTTATGATAAGACAAAAATAAACAAGGCAGCCGGAAAAGGTATGGAGCCTGATGTTAAGGTCGCATATAAGGGAAGCGGTCTTAAACTGAGTACGGACGGTGGAAAAACAGGTGACTATATACTTGAATATTCCGGCAATACCGATACAGGCAGGGCATATGTAACGGTCCGTGCCGTTGAGGGAAGTAATTATGCAGGCAGCAGGAAGGTGCCCTTCATGATAACGGGCACGCCGCTTAACAAGGCGGTCGTAAGCGGTCTTGAAGCAGTTACATATACGGGAAATGAAAGCGATGTAAAGCAGAAGACATACCGGCTTGAGCTTAAGGACGGGACACTGCTAAAGGGTATTGAGGAAGAGACATATGAAGGACTCTCTCCCAAGGCTGCGATAGCATATGATTACACGGTATCCTATAAGAACCTTGATAAGGCCGGCACGGCAAAGATCGTATTCAAGGGTGTTAATGCCTGTACAGGCTCCGTTACCCGGACATATAAGATACTTAAGGCTCCTCTCACGGATCTGTATTCGGGCGTCTTTACGCTGAAATATTATACGGAGGCTGATGCTGCCGCACACGGCGTTGAGATCAAAAATAACGGTGTCGGTCTTGCGGAAGCATATGTGGCTTCCAGGGGTGTTACGGTAAAACGGATAAATAAGCTTGATGATATCAGGGATGATTATGTGAAGGGAGGCAGCAGGCCACAGATAATGCTCTTCTACCGCGGAGTCCAGATGGACGATACGGATTTCAGGGTCTCATATAAAAACAACGGCAGGATAACGACGGATGATATGCCCGATGGTAAGAAGCCTGTCATAACGCTCTCCGGCAAAAAGAACTTCTCCGGCAGTATTTCGGGGATCTTTGGTATAACGGACGGAGATTTTGCCAACGGGGAAAAGATAAGCATTTCGGTGCAGGATGCAACTTTCACGGGCAGGAAGAATAAGTGGAAGGCTGCGGTCGTTCTTAAGGATGCAGGCGGAAACAGCCTTAAACCGGGCACGGATTATGAAAGTAAAATTCTATATACCTATGCTTCCCGGGTTACGGATGCTCCGGATGCACACTTTAATTTAGTATCAAGGGATATAGGTGATGAGGTCGGAAAGGATGACATACCGCCGGCGGGAACATATATTAAGGCGGAAGTTACGAGTAAAGGGGCATATGACAAATATGAGACAGGTGAGGATCCAAAGCCCCTTATTCGATCCGTTGTCTACAGGATCGTTGCGGTAAACATCGGATCGTCTGCGGTTAAGGCAAAAGTGGCCGATAAGGAATACTTAAACGGCCGGGCAGTGACTTTATCTCCGGATGACATATCACTGACCTGCGGAACGCAGACGCTTGTGTACGGCGAGGATTATGTGATCGATGAGAGCAGTTATCTTAACAATGTGAACAGGGGAACCGCATCCGTCGTGATCCGCGCCATAGACAGAACAAAGCAGGGGGATACCAATTACGGAGGCAGCAGGAAGCTTACGTTTAAGATAAAACAGAAGGGGATACTATGGTGATGCCGGAACACATATGGAATCAAGAACATCAAAATAGTTCTCGAAGGTTTTGGCGCAGCAGCCGGGATTCAGGATAGTAATCCCCGGGATTTTAAGACCGATCAGTGAGAAGGCCATCGCAATGCGGTGGTCTTCATATGTTTTTATCGATGCACCGTGCATCCCGGCAGGCTCAATACGGATACCGGTATTTTCATCGATCGGCCTGCAGATGCATCCGAGCCTTGTAAGCTCTGTTACGATAGCATTAAGCCTGTCCGATTCCTGAAGTCTTATATGCCCTATGTTCCGGATCGTCGTAGGCGATGATGCACAGGCAGCGACGGCTGCCATTGTCATTGCCTGATCGGAAAAATCGTTCATGTCGATATCGGTCCCCGGATACATTATGTCAACCGAGGGCTCCAGTAATATCCCTTCTTCAGTATCTTTTGAGCTGCATCCCATGCTCTCAAGAGCTTTTATGAATTTTATATCGCCCTGCATGGAATCAAAATGTACACCGTTTACCAGTACTTTCTTATGGCATATTGGAGCCATGGCATAGAAGTAGCAGGCAGCCGATACATCCGGTTCAATGTTGTAGTTGAAATCCGCGGTGCTTTTTCCGGGCTCCTCAGTTTTCCGGCAGCTGTCTATCCTTAAGACGGAAGAACTGTCCGGGTGGGTCTCGTGACTCAGGTATCCGAACTGTTTCATCATATTAAGCGTTATGTTTATATATGCTCCCTGTGTTCGGGATCCGGTAAGCCTTACCCGGAGCCCGTTATTCAGCAGCGGGGCAGCCATCATAAGTGCACTCGCGAACTGTGTGCTTATATCCGTATCTACGCTGATCTCATCTGCGTTTATGCCGTTTGAATCCATGATGAAGGGAAAATGTCCCTCCGAACCGGTACAGGTTATGTTAACCCCGACATTTCTCAGTATTTCGATGAGCGGACCCATGGGGCGTTTACACATCTGTTCGGATGCGTTCATAACATAGTGCCCGCCGGCGAAGGCAAGGAACACGGTCAGGAACCTGGCTGCGGTACCTGCGCTCCCGACATTTATCGCGGCATTTTTATTGGGAATTATCCCGCCTGTGCCCTCGATGATCACGGTCTTATCCTCTTCGTTTATATCAAGTGAGAATCCAAGCTCCTTAAGGCATGAGAGAAAGGCTCTCGAGTCCCCGCTGAACAGGACACCGCTAAGCCTGCACTTTCCGGTCTCCATTGCTGAGAGCAGCAATGCACGGTTGGTTATGCTCTTTGAACCGGGTACGCTCACTTTGATAAGTTCGGTTTCCTTAAGGGGTCTTACCGTATATGCATCGTTCATCATTTATTCCTCATGCTTTCTGAGACCATAGGCCTGCCTGTTCGTGACCGTCGGCATGTTTTCATAAAACAGTAAACAGGATCTGTCTTTGCCGCAATAAACATGATATATAATTTGATGGCCTCATGCAAGCACTTCTGCTTGCATGCAGGAGGATTATCCGATAGAATGATAACAATCCGGATGGATAGATCCGGTTTTATACAGATTATAACGGGAGTAATTTTCACACAGAACGGAGACAGGATCTTGAACAGTTCAAAAGCATGGACAATAAAATACGCGCTTCTTAATATGGCCTATTTTGCGGCCTTCTGCACGCTGCATGCATATGCGGCCGTGTATCTTCTCGCACAAGGGTTTTCAAATACCGAGGTCGGTATACTGCTGGCTGTTGCAAACGTGGTATCCGCGGTCTGTCAGCCGCTCGTCGCAGGGCTTATAGATAAGCCCGGGCCGCTCACCAATAAGAATTTCATCATCATCTCGGTTTCATTTATAATGGCCGGTTCGGTCCTGCTTATGTTTGTCCAAAATAATAAGGCTGTCATCTTTCTGGTCTATGCACTCATTTACATGATCCAGTTCGCATACCAGCCGGTAATGACGGCCCTGTGTTTTGAGTACCGTAAGGCAGGATGTGACATCTTTTACGGACTTGCAAGGGGACTCGGTTCCGCCGGATTTGCCGTTACAAGTGCATTTGTGGGAGGTATGGTCGAGAAGAAAGGTGTGTCGGTCCTTCTTGTTGTAAATACAGCCATGATGATGCTCTCGCTCATAGTCATACTGATGTTTAAAAAACCGGAGGCGGGGTCACCGGATATGATAAACAAAGAAGCGGATAATGATGTGCGGGAAAACGGCAGCGAAGCAGCCGCCTCGGGCGAAGCCCACAACAACATCCTTGAATTTGCCCGTATCTATCCGGCTTACACCTTATTCCTTTTAGGAGTGATCTGTATATTTTTTTCACATAATATGATAAATGATTTCATGATCCAGATAATAAGGGATCTGGGCGGGGCTGAGACGGAACTCGGATATTCCAATTTCCTGCAGGCGATACTTGAACTGCCTGTGATGGCTCTTATCGGGCTTGTCCTTAAGCGCATATCTGCGGCTAAGCTGTTGTTATTCTCGGGAGTCGCCTTTTTTGTGAAGATACTCATACTTATATTTGCAAAGAGCATGACTGCAATGTATATAAGCCAGTCCTTCCAGCTGTTTGCATATGCCGTGTTCATTCCGGCTGCAGCATATTATGTGAATGAAACCATGGAAGAATTGGATCAGGTTAAGGGACAGGCCTTTATCACGAGCTCCATCACGGTCGGAGGTGTATTTTCAAATCTCATAAGCGGAACGATACTCGACAGGCTTGGCGTCAAGCCGATGCTGGTCACCGGAACTGTTGTATGCGCGCTCGGAGCTGTAATAGCATTTATCGCGTTTACGGCTCTTAAGCATCACCGCATCCCGGTAACATCAGAGTAAAGCAGAAGATGATACCGTCAGTGCATGGTGTATCCGCATATCGTCCTGTCGAGCACGGTATCATATACGTAGAAGCCCAGCCCGTCCTGCGGCATCGTGTATTTTTCGTATCCCGTGACCTTCTGATATCCCATTGAACCGTTGGTACGCACAATAGTTTCCATATATCCGCTGTTCTCATCGGTGGTACGATAAAAAAGCATCCGCCGGTTCCCGTCATTTATGCCTGCCTTGAAATTATAATCATGAGATTCGTATATTATCTGTCCCTTATTTAGTATGAAGGCACCGTAGTCATTAAGCTTATCTTCGCTCAGCCCTATGGCATTCAGGAACGGTATGAGCGACGGATCGGATACACCTTCATATGCGGGAGGGACATTGCAGAATATCACATAGTTGTCGTTGTTAAGATTATCCAGGAATCCTCCGTCTGCCGGCTCGGCAGTGGCGATGTATTTAAGGATGAATGCCGCATCATCCTGACGCTGGTACAGGGCATCCGCATCCCAGGAAGCATACTTTTTGTCGCCGCGATGGTCTGCCAGTTCGTAATTATCCTTAAGGTATTTTCCCAGATATTTTGTGAATTTTTCGTTTCCGCTTCTGTTAAGATGGAGCACTTCGGCAAAATCCGTCGCAAAGTCGATCCCCATCTCATCGTAGAGGAGGTTGAAATCAACATGGGGCACGCCGTACTCATCGGCAATATCAAATATGTAATTGTATTTTTCCTGCTCTTCGTCTGTCTCAATGACATAAGGAGTTGAGATGAACAGAAGGGGAATGTTCCTTTCTTTAACGTATGAGATTATAAGGCGCAGGTATTTCTCCTCCTTCTCGGTGAGTTCATGGCGCCCTGTGACGGAGGACACATCATGTACTTCGAACGGAACTGTGGTCTCTCTCGGATCGAAACCCTTGAAATTCACACTGCCGCTGTACTCCATGAAATCCTCCTCGCTTAAGTCGGAGTATTTACCGTGAGTTGAATTAAACGGAATTATCAATCTGTTAAAAGAATCCTTAAGTGCGCTTATTTTTATCGCATCATATCTGTCCTTACCGTATTTCATCCCGTAGTTGTTCGTGATAAGCCAGTTCTCGGGCTGATAATCCGTGGGACGGATGCCGGGAGTTGATATGTCGAGTACTATAAGCTCCGGCGTCTGGGTCTTGAGTCCTTCCTTTATGTAATAGTAGCTGTTCCAGAAGGGCTGTTCCGCAGCCGCCAGATCGAAGGCTGAGATGCCGTAGTCGTCCCACAGGATGCCTGTGTTCACATGGCAGAAAATATGCGAACTCCCTACAAACAGGACATCTACCGAGTCTTCGGGCTGTTTGTAGTACGCATGTATCTGCTCGATACCGTCCTTTGATTTAAGAAGCAGGATTCGGTCGAGCAGGACCAGCACTGCTGAGAAAACAACAATGATGAGCAGTGCTTTGGCCGTACACGTTATGAACCTTTTTTTACTTATCCTCTTAAACATATCGATATATCAGAACCTTCCGTAAATGAAATCCGAAGCATTGTATTCCGAACCGTAATATCCCCATGTGATGATCATTATGAACATTACCATAAACAGCAGAAGACGGAAGATAAAGCCCTGCCGCGATAAAAACTCTCTTGTGCCTGTCATCTTCTCGGGCTCTGCTATCCCGGTCTTCAGTGCATGGTCATGCTCGATCATGGACACGATCAGCATGATCAGAAGCGAGAACAGCAGTATATTGAACTCGTGCTCATTTAAGCCGAGCGCGTAGAGTGAATGGTCAAAAAATATCCATGGATTGAAGATGGAGAAGGCATTCTTCCACATCTTAAAGCCCAGTGTCAGGGTATCTGCCCTGAAGAATGAGAGGCCGAATATGAAAATGAAGAAAGTCCGTACCCGCTTGAACAGCTTGTAACTTAAGGTCTCCGTATCAATGTGAAGAAGCGTTATGAGACGCTTGAATAATGGTTGACATAACTCGCTAATGATTATTATTATCCCCATATACACACCGACGCCGAAGATATAATTCCATCCACCGCCGTGCCACAGTCCTATGAGGAACCAGGATATGAGGAGCCCTAAGAACTGCGGTATGTTGTATTTCTTCTCATAGCCCTTACCGAGCTTCTTTTTGCAGAATTTGCGCAGATGCCTGAAAGCTTCGGTGTTTTGAACGGCGAAGAAGATATAGGATTTAAGCCAGCCGCCCAGGGTTATATGCCAGCGTCTCCAGAATTCCGCAAGGCTTTCCGAATAAAACGGGGTATTGAAGTTCTCCGGAAGGTCGATCCCGAGAAGTTCCGAGAATCCTAAGACTATATCCATAAGTCCCGAGAAATCGGCATACAGCTGGAAGGCAAAACAAGCAGCCGCGAACAATATATAGAAACCCGGATATATCTCATAATTGCTGTATATCTCATTTACCATAACGCTCAGCCGCTCGGAAACGACAAGCTTCTTGAATATACCCCATATCACGCGCTCCAGCCCGCTTATCATACGCGTATAACTTAAGTGATGCTTCTCACCCCACAGCTTTCCGTCCATCTGCTCGTACTGAACGATGGGACCCGAAGTCATCTGCGGGAAATAGGAAGCGAACAGTACAAACTTGCCCGCATTTTTCTGGACTTCTGCCTTTCCCCAGTAAACCTCGGTCATGTATCCCATTACGATAAGTGAAAAATAGGATATCCTCGGAGGACATAATTCCGCGGCGTAGAACAGGACAGTCCCTGCAATGTCTGCATTGGGCACATGTCCAAACAGCCCTGTCAGCCACTTGTAGATATCATAGAAGAATTCGGAATATTTCATCCCCATGAGCATGAGGGCGTCAAATATGATGATAGCGCGAAACGCTGCTTTTTTATGTTTCTTTTCTTCGGTGATATTAAGTGAAGCGATATAGTTAAGGATAAGAAATACGGCAAATACAAGGCACTGTATTGGTGCGGCATTTTTATAGTAAAAATACATCCCGGCAAGCAGCAGCCACATCCACTGCAGCTTACCCGGAAGAAGGTAGTATACCGTGAGTATTATTAAGAAAAAAATGAAAAATTCAACTGATATCAGATCCATTATCTTACCTCAGATTCCGGTCAGCATTTCAAGCATCTTAAGTGCATTGTCCGTATTTTTTACGCTGTGCGCAAAGGCAAGCACTATCCGTCTGCCCGCATCCTTCTGCGAATTGAATACAGAGTTTTTGTTAAGATATTCGGAACCATCAAGATATACACCTGCAAGGAACTTCTCCGTTGGTACGGGCTTCCCGCTGTCATCTTCCTCGTAGACAGTGGTGTAATACAGTTCGTATCCTTTATCTTCAAGCTTCTTTCGAAGCTCCGGCGTAAGTATATCTTCTATA
>JAFSZZ010000048.1 GCA_017458765.1 Lachnospiraceae bacterium
GAGTGCAAAACGGAAATAAAGATCTGCGGTCTCACAAAACCCGAAGAAGCAGGGTATCTTAACGAGTACGGAGTTGATTACGCGGGCTTCGTATTCTATGAAAAAAGCAGGAGAAATATAAGCTTTGAAAGGGCGGAAGAGATAATGAGAGGGCTTGATAAGGGGATAAAGCGTGTCGCGGTCACGGTATCTCCCGATGCGTCACTGATAAAAAGCATAGAAGAGCACGGGTTTGACATCATACAGATACATGGGGATATGAGTGAAGAAGCTGTTAAAGCTGCCGGAATACCGGTATGGATGGCAATTAATCCCGCCAAAGAAGATGATATGTACGAAAAACGAAAGTTTTACGAAGAAATTATAAAAAAAGCGGATGGCAAGATCAAGGGCGTACTGATGGATGCGCCGCAGTTTGGAAGCGGAAAGCCTTTTAACTGGCATAAGAGCAGACGATTACTAAAGGCCGGAGACAGATCCTCCCCGTTTGAAGGACTTAAGATCATCCTTGCCGGAGGACTTGACAGCCAAAATGTCGCGGAAGGGATCGGGATATTTGAACCCGATGTTGTGGATGTGAGTTCGAAAGTTGAAGATGAGAACGGAAAATCAAGGGAAAAGATAAAAGACTTTGTAAATGCAGTAAAGTCAGCAAAGGAGATCAGGCATGAATAAAAAAGCATATTACGGAGAATACGGCGGACAGTTTGTATCCGAATCACTGATGAATACTTTGGATGAGATCGACAGGGCATTTGAGGAAGCGATAAAGGATCCTGCATTCATTAAAGAGTATCAATATTATCTTAAGCAGTACGTCGGAAGGGAGACTCCGCTTTATTATGCGGGAAGACTGAGTGAGAAATACGGTACAAAGATATATCTTAAGCGTGAAGATCTTAATCATACGGGGGCGCATAAGATAAACAACGTGCTCGGACAGATACTTCTTGCAAAAAGGATGGGAAAGACGAAGGTAATAGCGGAAACGGGCGCCGGACAGCATGGTGTTGCAACGGCTACCGGTGCAGCTCTTTTCAATATGGAATGTACGGTCTATATGGGAAGCGAAGACGTAAAGAGGCAGGCACTTAACGTGATGCGCATGGAGATGCTCGGCGCAAAGGTAGTATCCGTTGAATCCGGAAGCAATACATTAAAGGATGCCACGAACGAAGCCATAAGGACATGGGCGAAAACAGCCGAGGATACATTCTACATCATAGGTTCGGCAATAGGTCCGTATCCTTATCCTAAGATGGTAAAGGAATTCCAGGCGTGCATAAGCAGGGAAGCGAAGAAACAGCATTTTGAAGCGGAAGGAAGACTGCCAGATGTCGTAATGGCATGTGTGGGAGGCGGTTCCAATTCCATAGGAATGTTTGCGGATTTTATAGATGAAAAGGAAGTTGAACTGATAGGAATCGAGGCGGCGGGAAAGGGAGTTGATACCGAAGAACATGCCGCATCGATGGCTAAGGGAAGACCGGGCGTACTTCATGGTACAAGGTCATACCTGCTGCAGGATGAAGACGGGAACATACAGCTTGCCCACTCTATCTCCGCAGGTCTTGATTATCCCGGAGTAGGACCCGAGCACGCCTATCTGCATGATACGGGCAGGGCAAAATATGTTCCGATAACGGATGATGAAGCGATGGAAGCACTTATGGAACTTACAAGGCTTGAAGGTATAATACCGGCGATAGAGAGCGCACATGCTGTCGCTTATGCATTTAAAAAGGCAAAGGAAATGACGAAGGATCAGTCAATGATCATATGTCTTTCGGGACGCGGAGATAAGGATCTGAATACGATATCTTCATATTTCAAGGGAGAAGGATATCTGAACTAGGAGGATTAAAAATGAACCGTATAGAAAAACGTATGGAAGAACTCAAACAGAATAATGAAAAGGCATTTATAACATATATTACCGCCGGCCTTCCGGATATGGGCAGAACGGCTGAGATAATAAAGGCACAGGAAGGCATCACGGATGTCATAGAACTCGGGATCCCGTTTTCCGACCCTACGGCGGACGGTCCGGTTATCCAGCAGGCAAGTTATGAAGCAATACAGAACGGAGCCACTCTTAAGAAGACCTTTGCTCTGATGGATGAACTGAGAAGGGGCGGCTGTGAGCAGCCTGTAGTATTCATGATGTACTATAACACGATCTTAAATTACGGTATTGCAGATTTTGTGACAAAATGCAGGGAGACAGGCGTTGACGGGCTTATAGTCCCGGATCTGCCGATCGAGGAACAGGATCTGTTAAGGGATGCTTTAAAGGGTGATGATACAACCCTGATGATAGAGCTTGTATCACCGGTATCTAAAGATCGTATACCGGGAATATTAAGCGGAGCCAGAGGTTTTGTATATTGCGTATCATCGATGGGCGTGACCGGCCAGGCTGCCGATTTCCACAGGGAAGTCGTAAGCTATTTGAGCAAAGTAAAGGAACAGTCACATATCCCCGTGATGATGGGCTTTGGTATCAGGGAAGCATCGGATGTCAGACCGATGAAGGACATCATCGACGGATGCATAGTCGGCTCGTATTTTATAAAGATCATGAGAGAAAACGGGTTTGATGCAAAAGCCGCGAAGGAATATGCATCCCGTTTCAAAAAAGAACTTAATGAACTGTAAGAACAAAAAAACAACTACGGAGGGACAAAAAATGATCAAGGAAGCAATCGAAAAGATCGTACAGAAGGAAGACCTTACTTATGACGAGGCGTACACCGTTATGAATGAGATAATGGACGGCTCGACCACACCGACACAGAATGCTGCGTTTCTTGCGGCACTGTCCACAAAGAGCACAAAGGCAGAGACTATCGATGAGATAAAGGGATGTGCAGCGGCCATGAGGGAGCATGCACTCACAGTTGACGGTCACGGCATGGATACGTTTGAAATAGTAGGTACCGGCGGAGACAGAGCGGGAAGCTTCAATATCTCAACAACATCCGCATTTATTGCCGCTGCCGCAGGCATAAAGGTTGCCAAGCACGGAAACAGGGCGGCATCTTCAATGTCAGGTACCGCAGACTGTCTTGAAGCACTGGGAGCCAATATAGACTTATCACCCGAAAAGTGCCTGGAACTGCTTGATAAGACGGGGTTCTGTTTCTTCTTTGCACAGAAGTACCATACATCGATGAAGTATGTGGGAGCCATACGAAAGGAACTTGGGTTCAGGACTGTGTTCAATATCCTCGGACCTCTTACCAACCCCATTCATCCGAACAGGCAGCTTCTCGGAGTATATGATGAATATCTTGTTGAACCTCTTGCAAGGGTACTTTACGGACTTGGTGTCAAGAAGGGAATGGTTGTTTACGGCAAGGAAAAACTTGATGAGATAACGGCAGTGGGACCGACGGCGGTATGTGAATTCAGCCACGGTGAATATAAGACCTATGATATAGCACCGGAAGACTTCGGCTTCAACAGATGTAAGAAGGAAGCCTTAAAGGGCGGGACACCGGAAGAGAATGCTCAGATGACGAGGGACATATTGAGCGGTAAGGAAAAGGGACCCAAAAGAGATACGGTCTTAATGAACGCCGGAGCCGCACTGTACATAGCGGACAAGTCATATTCAATAGCTAAGGGTGTTGAGATGGCCAGGGAGCTTATAGAAAACGGAGCGGCTATCGAGACTCTCGAAAAGTTCATAAAGGAGTCGAACAGATAGTAAATATCGGCTTGCAATGTTAAGTTATGAGCGATATACTAATCAAAGTGTTTATCAGTACATTCATCATAGAAAGGCGGAGCGATAATGAAAGAATTAAAAAACCTGATGGGATGGCGCCCGGATATAAAGGTGGTAGACTGTACCTTAAGGGATGGCGGACTGGTAAATGATTTCTTCTTTACCGATGAGTTCGTAAAACAGCTTTATATAACAAATATCAAGGCCGGTGTTGACTACATGGAGATGGGTTACAAGGCGAGCCGTGAACTGTTTGATGAGAGTAAGTTCGGCAAATGGAAATTCTCGGATGACGAGGATATAAAGGCTGTTGTAGGTGATAATGAGACCGAACTCAAGATATCAGTTATGGCAGATGTCGGTCGCTGCGATTATAAAAACGATATACATAAGAAGAGCGAGAGCCCTGTAGATCTTATCCGCGTGGCGACATACATAAATACCATCCCTCAGGCGGTTGATATGATAGAGGATGCAGCCGATAAGGGGTATGAGACGACTGTGAATATCATGGCCATATCACAGGCGCAGGAAACCGACGTTGCGGTTGCTCTTGATATGCTCGGACAGACGCCCGTACAGTGTTTCTATATAGTTGACAGTTACGGATCGATATATCCGGAGCAGATGACGAGGATCGCAGACCTGTATCTTAATGCTGCCGGGAAATACGGCAAGAAAGTCGGTATCCATGCGCATAACAACCAGCAGCTGGCTTTTGCGAACACAATAGAGGCTGTAGGATGCGGAGTGGATTATCTGGATGCAACATATTCGGGAATGGGAAGAGGAGCAGGGAACTGCTATATTGAGTCGCTCATTGGCTTTTTGCATAATCCCAAGTACAATCTGTATCCTGTGATCAAATTTGTCGAGAAATATATCAATCCCATGCGTGAACAGGGTGTAAAATGGGGGTACGATATGCAGTATCTTTTTACGGGACTCCTCAACAGACATCCCAAGGTAGCGATCGATTATACCAAGAGCGGAAGGAAGGATCTTACCGAGCTGTATAATGAGGTAATACTTCTTGATTAAAATAAAACGCTCCTGCTGTTGGGGAGATAAAATACGGACAATACCATTGTCTTAACGAAAAGCTTCGGATTGAATATCCGAAGCTTTAATGTTATCATAGACATGTTGGCATGACCGGACTTTTACAGAAAAGGAGAAGAAATGGAGATAAGGAAGATAGCAGAAGAATTATCGGGAAATGCTTATCCGGGACGAGGGATCATTATAGGCAGATCCAAGGATGCGGATAAGGCGGTAAGCGCATATTTTATTATGGGAAGAAGCGTCAACTCAAGGAACAGGGTATTTGTTGAAGACGGTGAAGGTATAAGGACTCAGGCCTTTGATCCGGCCAGGCTGTCGGACCCGTCACTCATAATCTATGCTCCGGTAAGAGTACTCGGAAATAAGACTATAGTAACAAACGGAGACCAGACGGATACGATATACGAAGGCATGGATAAGCAGCTTACTTTTGAACAGACTTTAAGGAGCCGTGAGTTTGAGCCCGATGCGCCGAATTACACACCGCGTATCTCCGGTATAATGCATATAGAGAACGGCAGATTCAATTATGCGATGTCTATCCTTAAGAGCAACAACGGCAATCCGGATGCGTGCAACAGATATACTTTTGCGTATGAGAATCCTGTTGCCGGCGAAGGACATTTCATCCATACCTATATGGGTGACGGTGATCCGCTCCCGAGTTTTGAGGGTGAGCCCAAGCTTGTGGAGATATCGGGAAATATCGATGAATTCACTTCGCTTGTATGGGATAATCTGAATGAAGACAACAAGGTGTCTCTTTTTGTAAGGTTCATCGATATAAAAACAGGCAGATACGAGACAAGGATAATAAACAAGAATAAATAACTCCGAAGGGAAGGAAAGATAATGAAGGAACTTGAATTAAAATACGGATGCAACCCGAATCAGAAACCGGCTAAGATCTTTGTAAATGACGGAAGGGAGCTTCCCATAGAAGTCCTTAACGGGAAGCCGGGATATATCAATTTTCTCGATGCATTTAACGGCTGGCAGCTTGTGAAGGAACTTAAGGAGGCTACAGGTTACCCCGCGGCAACATCTTTTAAGCATGTGTCTCCCGCCGGAGCTGCAATAGGAAAGCCGCTTGACGATACGATGAAGAAGATATATTTCATCGAGGACATGGATGAACTTTCGCCCATAGCCTGCGCATATGCAAGAGCAAGAGGAGCCGACAGGATGTCCTCATACGGTGATTTTATCGCCCTGTCCGATGTATGCGATGTATCGGCCGCAAGGATCATCAAGAAGGAGTTCTCGGACGGTATAATAGCTCCCGGGTATGAACCCGAAGCGCTTGAGATACTTAAGGAAAAGAAGAAGGGTGCATATACGATAATAAAGATAGATCCGCAGTACAAGCCGCAGCCGGTGGAACATAAGGATGTATTCGGGATCACCTTTGAGCAGGGAAGGAATGAAGTGAAGATCGATGAGTCACTCCTTACAAATGTCGTAACAAAGAACAAGGACATACCCGAATCGGCAAAGCATGATATGATAATCTCCCTTATTACGCTGAAATATACTCAGTCGAATTCCGTATGCTTTGTAAAAGACGGACAGGCGATCGGTATAGGCGCCGGACAGCAGTCAAGAGTGCACTGCGTGAGGCTGGCAGGACAGAAGGCGGACAACTGGCTTCTTCGTCAGTGCCCGAAGGTAATGGATCTTCAGTTTGTTGACGGGATAAAGAGAGCGGACAGGGATAATGCCATAGATAATTATATCGGTGAAGCATATATGGATGTATTAAAGGACGGAGCATGGCAGAAGATATTCAAGGTAAAGCCCGATCGCCTTACGGATGAGGAAAAGCGCGAATGGTTGGACAAGATGGATGGAGTTGTGCTCGGTTCGGATGCATTCTTCCCGTTCTATGACAGCATCGAGCGCGGAGCAAAGAGCGGAGTAAAGTATGTGGTACAGCCGGGCGGATCGATAAGGGATCAGGATGTGATCGACTGCTGCGATGAATACGGTATTGCAATGGTCTGCAACGGTGTGAGGCTCTTCCATCACTGATCGATAAACGGAGCACTTGGGTATGGCGGTTATCAGTCTTATAGTTACGGAATCGATATTGTTTGTTGTCCTTCTGTTTACGATATCGATCACCGTAAAGGATAAAAGCATAAGCAAAAATGACGAGGGACTCAACAGGTTTCTTGTATTTGCTTATGCCTATATAATAGGACTTTGTGCGTATATTGTTCAATATATGTTAAGCGGCACAAAAACCATACTTATCTATTTCTGCAGTCTGATC
>JAFSZZ010000049.1 GCA_017458765.1 Lachnospiraceae bacterium
AAATGTTATCGGCAAGCTGGCATCGGGAATAGCGGATGATATGCTGACGACTACGGTAATGGCTTGTAAATGCTTTAAGTATATATCGCCGGCGATGAATACGAATATGTTTGAAAATCCCATAGTACAGGATAACCTTAAGAAACTTGAGGGTTACGGATACGGTATAATACAGCCCGCGACAGGGTATCTTGCCTGCGGCGATACGGGAAAGGGAAAAATGCCGGAGCCGGAGATCCTGCTTAAGTATATAATGCGCGAGATAGCCTGTACCAGGGATCTTGCGGGGAAGAAGATACTTGTAACGGCGGGTCCCACCCGGGAAGCCATAGATCCGGTCAGGTACATTACTAATCATTCATCCGGGAAGATGGGCTATGCGATAGCTGAGGCGGCAATGTTAAGGGGTGCCTGCGTTACTCTCGTGAGCGGGCAGGCGGCATTGGAACCTCCGATGTTTGTCGATCTCGTGCCTGTCGTATCGGCTCAGGATATGTACGATGAAGTCATAAAACGTTCGGATGAAATGGACATAATAATCAAGGCGGCTGCGGTGGCAGATTACCGTCCCCTTAATGTGGCAGAGCAGAAGCTAAAGAAAAAGGATGATGACTTATCGATCGCGCTTGAGAGGACAACGGATATACTTAAGTACCTCGGAGAGCATAAAAGGCAGGGCCAGTTCTTATGCGGATTTTCAATGGAGACAGAGAACATGCTTGAAAATTCACGTGCCAAGCTTGAGAAGAAGAATCTTGATATGATAGCCGCGAACAATCTGAGGGTCGAAGGAGCCGGATTTAAAGGCGATACGAATGTTCTTACTCTTATAACGAAGGACGGAGAGAAGGAACTGGGGCTGATGAGCAAGCTGTCTGCGGCGATGGAACTGCTTGACGCCATAGCAGACAGGATGGCATAGGATGATGAAAAGAATGATACCGGCCGCTGCCCTCATCGTAAGCCTTCTGCTGACCGGATGCGGCGGTTATCCGAACATGAGCGGGACGGGCGGTAGAGACGGTAATGATATAAAGAATGAAGATCCGAAAGACAACGGACCGTCCGAACCTTCGGAGAAGGATAAGGCGGCAGGAGATCCGGATATAACATACGATGACGGTAAACCCTTTATAGACAGTGATCTTAAGGTAAACGTTACCGGAAGCAAATGTCCGGACATTAAGGATGATTTTCACTTCGCGGTCAACCATGACTGGTTAAAAGGAGCCGATATCAAAGAAGGATTTACATCGGAATCATCCTTTACGTGCGCGGAGAGAAACACAAAAGAAAGGGCGATGAGCCTGCTTGGAGACAGCAGTTTAGCCGGGCATGATGCCGAACTTGTCCGCAGCCTGTACGAAGCAGTCACCGACTGGGATAAGCGTAATGAACAGGGGATCGAACCGCTGAAGCCCGTGATAACGGATATAGCGGGAATAAAGACTCTTGACGGACTGAGTGATTTTATCTGTGATCCTAAGAGGAGCAACTGCGTAAGCGCTTTTGTCAGCATCATGAACGAGACTGATCTTAATGATTCCTGGAGATATATCGTTTATATAAACAACGACACCCTGCTGCTTGAGGATGCCGCCGAATACGCTGAACTCACATCTGCGGGTGAGAGGGCATACGAAGCCAAAATGGCATTGGTGAAGGCCATGTACTCAAGGCTCGGTATAGGAGGAGATGAAGCAGAGGCACGGTTTAACAGGGTGCTCGGCTTTGAAGAGAAGATAGCGGAAGTTGCGCTGACAAGGAAGGATTTTAACGGCCCGGACATTTTTGATAAGGTAAATAACATATACACTGAGGAAGAGATAAAGAACCTGACCAAGGCATTCCCGCTGCAGGCTTTCATAGAGGGTTTCGGATACGGCGGAGCAGGCCGGTATGCCGTTTATCAGCCGAAAGTGATACAGAGGCTCGATGAACTCTATACAGAGGCCAATCTTGACGTGATGAAGGATTATATGACGATCCATTATCTCATATATGCAGCGGATAAGCTTGACAGGGAGTGCTACGATCTGTCGGTGGCAAGGATCAATGCCCAGTATGGGACCACAGGCAGTACCGATGATGAGGTTACGGCATATAATACGATACTTAAGCTTATTCCGGAGCCGTTTGAGAAGGTATATCTTGAAAAATACGATGCCGCCGAGATGAAGGACGACATAACCGGCCTTTGTAAAGATGTGATCGGCGGTTACAGGGATATGCTGAAGGAGGAGGACTGGCTGTCGGAGGAAACAAGAACGGAGGCTGTAAAGAAGCTTGAAAGCATGAGGATCAATGCCGTATATCCCGATAAGTGGCAGGATTACAGTGCACTTGATCTTAGCGGTCTCGGGTATCTCGAGTGCTGCCATGCGATAAACGCATACAATGCCGGTATTGACAGAAGCCGTACCGGCCAAAAGGTGGATAAGGATGTCTGGACCGTAAATATACTGCAGTGCAACGCATTCTACAATAAGCAGGATAATTCGATAAATATCATTCTGGGTATCCTTGACGATGCATTTTACGGAGAGGATATGAGCAGGGAGGAACTGCTCGGAGGGATAGGGACTGTCATAGGTCATGAGATAAGCCATGCATTTGATGAAAAAGGATCACAGTTTGATGAAAACGGTAATCTTAAGGCATGGTGGAAGGATGAGGATCATAAAGCATACGGTGACAGAATGGCGGTGCTGTCCGGGTATTTTGACGGCATTACCGGGTTTAACGGGACCAATGTGATCGGAAGCAACGTGAGTGCGGAAGCCGCGGCGGATATGGCGGGAATGAAGGTCATGCTTTATCTGGCAGGGAAGGAGCCGGATTTTGACTACGACAGATTTTTCAGACAGTATGCTTCCATATGGCGGACCATAACATCGCCGGAAGCCGAATATGATAAGCTGCTGAAGGATCAGCATCCGCTAAATTATCTTAGGACCAACGTAACTCTTCAGCAATATGATGAGTTTTATGAAGAATACGGCATAAATGAGGGAGACGGCATGTATCTTGCACCCGAAGAAAGGGTTGCGGTATGGTAAGGGCTTTGGTAAAATGCTGCAAGACTTTTTAGTGACTAGGACAGAATTATTATGAAAGAAATGAACACGGCTACAATCCTACGCTATACGGAAGAAACAGAGGAGAATCAGGCGATACGCCCCACTCTGT
Organism: Lachnospiraceae bacterium; assembly: GCA_017458765.1. Classification (GTDB taxonomy): domain Bacteria; phylum Bacillota; class Clostridia; order Lachnospirales; family Lachnospiraceae; genus UBA2868. The sequence goes on from JAFSZZ010000049.1 coordinate 3,190, forward strand.
TCATATGTTACGGACTTACGATTTCGGAATTCAGGCTTCAGGGGAGGCAGGTCATGGGCAGGCCTACATCCGGTTCCGTTCCGGATATCCCTGTGCACGCAAGATTTATGTCAAGAGATCACGGCTATTTTGAAACAGAAGGCATAACGACATGCTATACTGCCGTAGAGACAACAAACGGGATAAGATATAAGGGTACAACGCTTCAGCCTGGCAGCAAGATACAGCTAAATGACGGCGATGAACTCATGGTACCGTGGACCGATGACGGGGGCAGGGATAAATCCGTTATCCTGGTCTATGCTTCGACTGCCGCAAGGATACGGCTGTGGCGCGATCTGACCAAGGCATCAAGGGATAAACTCACGGATCTGTGTGACAGGGACTGCTTTACCACCTGGTGGGAACAGAACAGGTCGAAAAAGGATTACGAAGAAGCATTTTTGTTCATAATGGATGTGGATGATTTTAAGAAGGTGAATGATACGGCAGGACATAACGCCGGAGATGAGGCCCTCAAGATCATAGCCAGGGAGCTTAAAAATGCAGTGAGATATGAGAGCCAGGTCTGCAGATGGGGAGGCGATGAATTCGCGGGGATAATCCCTTCGAGCGAACCGGAAGCGGGAAAACGCTTTAAGGAACTCAGCAGTGCGATAGAGAAGGCATCAACCGACGCCGGCATACCTTTAAGCGTCAGTATCGGATATGTGGATATACATGCCGTTGATGAGAGCGGAAATATCCTTGAACTGGTAGAACTTGCGGATAAGGCCCTTTATAGGATAAAACGCGAAGGGAAGGGCAGCATAGCCATGTATAAGGAACAGAAGTAAGTACATCGTTTATTTATAAACACGGTTACAGAGTACGAAAGGAAAAGGTATTAATATGAAAAAGCTTGCAAAACGCGGAAATATGAACGAACGGATAGATATCGTCCTTCGTAAGTTCCGCTCAAGGATGACATCATATCCGCCGGGGATGTGTCCCCTGGCCCTGTACCGCTCCCTTCTTCAGATATCAATGAACCAGTCATGCGGCAAGTGCGTACCCTGCAGAGACGGGCTGGCAGAGGTGGATCATTACCTTAAGTGCATATTAAACGGTGATGCGTACATTGGGATACTCGATGAAATGGAGAGAAAATGCCGCATGATCGCAAGTACCGCAGATTGTGCGGTGGGCATGGTCGGAGCGAACCTCATTCTGGATTCACTGACCGAATTTGCCGACGAATATGAAAGCCATATTAAGAACAGGCGCTGTATAGAGAATGTGAGCCAGACGATACCATGTGTGACCCTGTGCCCGGCCCACGTAGACGTTCCCGGGTATATCGCGATGATAAAGGAGGATGATCACGCAGGTGCCATCAAGGTCATAAGGAATAAAAACCCATTCCCCACGGCATGTGCGTTTGTATGTGAGCATCCGTGTGAGAGAAAATGCCGCCGAGCTCTGGTAGATGCACCGATCAATATCCGCGGGCTTAAGAAATATGCGGTGGATCAGGCAGCGGCAGATACGGTGGAAACGCCCGGGGCGAATGTTAAGACGGGCAGGAAGATCGCCATAGTCGGCGGAGGTCCCTCGGGGATGACAGCGGCTTATTTCCTGGCTCTTATGGGACATGAGGTTGTTATATATGAGGAACACGAAAAGCTCGGAGGTATGTTAAGATACGGGATACCTGAATACAGGCTTCCGAAGGCAAGACTTGATGAGGATATAAATGCCATTTTAAAGGCAGGGGATATAAAGGTAAATCTGAATACCAAGATAGGACGTGACATAAGCTTTAAGGAGCTTAAGGAAAAATATGATGCGGTATATATAGGTATAGGTGCCCAGCTCGGGAACCGTATGCCCATGGAAAATGCGGATGCAAAGAACGTGATACCTGCAGCCGATTTCCTGCAGGAGGTGGCAAACGGAAATGCACCGGATCTTACAGGTAAAAAGGTCGCGCTCATAGGAGGTGGAAATGTAGCCATGGACGCGGCACGTACGGCAGTGCGCCTGAATGCGGAGAGCATCCACGTTTTTACACGTAAGAGGGATGACTATACCGCACTTGAGAGTGAGATAGAATCAGCCATGCAGGAGGGGGTAAGGTTTCGGACACTGCTGAGCTTTCTGAATATAGAGACAGATAAGGAAACAAACGAAGTCCGTGCCGTCTGGCTGCAGCCCGAGATAATCGCGGAGTACGACCAGTACGGGATGATGACCACAGAACATTCGAGTAATTATCCCTACAGGTTTAAATGTGATGTTCTGATACTCGGGGTAGGGCAGAGGAGTGATGTTACGGGATTTGAGGATGCCGGAGTACCGATAGAACGCGGAAGGATAATCGCTGATGAGACTACGATGGTAAGGGATACGGACGGAGTATTTTCGGGCGGTGACTGTGTGACCGGTCCGTCCACTGCGATAAATGCGATAGCCGCAGGACAGGTGGCTGCCTACAATATTGACGAGTATTTGGGATATCACCATAAGGTAGAACTTGATGTGCAGATACCTTCTGCCTATCCGAACCCATGTGTACCTACAGGCCGCGCGGAAATAGAAGAGAAGGATCCGTTCGAGAGGAAGAACAACTTTGACCATGTTGAACTGTCAATGACATTTGAGGAGGCCATGAGAGAATCCGGAAGATGCTTAAGGTGCGACCACTATGGCTGCGGTGTTATGGAAGGAGGCAGAGGCGAATGATCACGGTTAAGATAAACGGTGTTGATTATGAAGCTAAGGAAGGTTCGACCATTCTTGACGTAGCCCGCGAGAACGGAGTGGATATACCTACGCTGTGTTTTATGGAGGGAGTCAGTGATGTTGGATCCTGCCGCCTGTGCATGGTCGAAGCAGAAGGCTACGACACCATGCTTCCGGCCTGCCGCACTAAGGTTAAGGAAGGAATGATCCTTAGTACCGATTCGGATATTCTTAACGAATACAGGAAGGATATGCTCAAGCTCATTCTTTCAAACCATAATCAGGACTGCATGAGCTGCCCGGCTAACGGAACCTGTGAACTGCAGAACCTGTGCAACAGATTTGAGATAGCGCATGCCGATCATAAGGGGACGAGGTCGCATATTGAGGATAAGCTTCCTTTGCTAAACGACAACCCGTATATAAGCTACGATCCGAGTAAGTGTATCCACTGCATGCGCTGCATAAGTGTCTGCAATAACATAGCATGCAACGGAACGCTTAAGAACGGCAGGTCTGGCACCTTCCATATAGTCGATGCTCCGTTTGGGAGCAACTATAAGGAAACGGACTGTGAATCCTGCGGTAACTGTGCGAGCGTATGTCCTACCGGAGCGCTGACCCTGAAAAGGGAGGCGCATTATCGCGACTGGGAGGTAAAAAATGTACTTACCACCTGCCCGCACTGCGCTACGGGCTGTCAGTATTACCTTGTGGTCAAGGATAACAGGATAGTAAACGTGGAACCTGCGAACGGACCGTCAAATCACAACAGACTCTGTGTCAAGGGACGTTCCGGAAGTTTTGATTTTGTACACAGTAAGGACAGGATAAAGAAGCCTCTCATCAAGGACAGGAGTACCGGTGAGTTTAAGGAAGCCACCTGGGAAGAGGCCATAAAATATACTGCCCAAAGGTTTATGGAGATAAAGGAAAAATACGGTTCGGAGTCATTGGCAGGTTTTGCCTGTTCGCGTTCTGCAAACGAGGATATCTATATGGTCCAGAAGATGGTACGTACCTGCTTTGGGACCAATAATACGGATAACTGTGCGAGGGTATGTCACTCGGCTTCTGTCGCCGGACTGGCAAGGACATTGGGCTCGGGCGCAATGACAAATCCGATACATGATATAACCCATGATGTGGACTGTATACTGCTTGTAGGTTCCAATCCGGAGGAAGCGCATCCGGTTGTGGGTATGCAGATAAGAAGGGCTGTAAAGGACGGTACCAGGCTCATAGTCGTAGACCCCAGGGATATAGGTCTTGCAAAATATGCGGATATTCATCTTAAATTAAGGCCCGGCACCAACGTGGCATTTGCAAACGGCATGATGCACGTGATGATAAAGGAAGATCTTATAGATCATGACTATATCAATGAGAATGCGGAGGGCTTTGAAGAGCTTAAGAAGCTTGTGGAGGAATATACCCCGGAGAAGGTCGGAGAGATATGTCATATAGATCCCGAGAGGCTTACGGAAGCCGCGCGCATGTATGCGACAGCTAAGAAGGCGCCGATAATATACTGCCTGGGTGTTACAGAGCATTCGACCGGAACTGAGGGAGTTATGAGCATGTCGGACATGGCAGTGCTCTGCGGTAAGATCGGAAAGAGCGGGTGCGGCGTTAATCCGCTGCGTGGACAGAATAATGTACAGGGCGCCTGTGACATGGGTGCAATGCCGACCGATTATCCGGGATATCAGAAGGTTGACAATGAAGAGGTAAGAAAGAAGTTCGAGAAGGCATGGGGTGTAAGCTTAAATCCCACACCCGGGCTTAAGGCAACGGAAGTATTTCCGGCAGCTGTCGATGGCAGGATACATGGTCTGTATATCTGCGGTGAGGATCCGGTAGTCACAGATCCCGATTCGCATCATGTGATCAAAGCACTTGAGAGCCTTGACTTTTTTGTGATACAGGAACTGTTCATGACAAAGACGGCACAGTATGCTGATGTCATCCTTCCGGGCGTAAGTTATGCCGAGAAGGAGGGAACGTTCTCCAATACCGAACGTCGTGTGCAGAGGATAAGGAAGGCCGTCGAACCTGAGGGCGACATGAGGCTCGATACCGATATACTCATCGACCTTATGAATGCCATGGGTTATCCACAGCCTAAGCTTACAAGTGCGCAGATCATGGATGAGATCGCCTCTGTCACACCGAGTTTCGGCGGTATATCGCATGCGAGACTGGATGCGGGAGAGAGCCTTCAGTGGCCGTGTAAGGATAAGGATCATCCCGGGACACCGATCATGCATGTGGGACATCCGGCAAGAGGAAAGGCATTACTGTATACCGCCGAATATAAGCCTTCGCAGGAGCTTCCGGATGAGGAATATCCGTTCATTCTGATGACGGGACGTATCCTGTATCATTATAATGCCGCAGCGATGACTGCCCGTTCTCCGGGACTTATGGATATATCCGGAGAGGGTTTTATAGAGATAAATCACAGGGATGCCAAGAGGCTTAATATCATGAACGGTGAGAAGATACGCATATCGAGCAGACGCGGCGAGATAACGGCTACGGCGCATGTGGGACGCAAGGTATCGGAGGGCGAGACCTGGATGCCGTTCCACTTCCCGGATTCACCCGTAAATGAACTGACAAATGCGGCCCTTGACGATCTTGCAAGGATACCGGAATACAAGGTATGTGCCGTGAAGATCGGGAAAAAGAAGTAAAACAAAAGAAAATATATACATAAGGCAGTGCGCAGACGGTATCCGTTCTGCGCACAGTCGTGTAAGGTGCTTAAACAGATCGGACAGGGATACAGATGCGGGACAGATACGGAAGAGAAATTGATTATCTGAGGATATCCGTAACAGATAAATGCAACTTAAGATGTAAGTATTGTATGCCCGGGGATATCGAATCGATACCTATGGGAAAGATACTTTCATTTGAAGAGATCGCATATATAGCCGGCAGGGCGGCTGAACTCGGGATAAGCAGGCTCAGGATAACAGGAGGGGAACCTCTTGTAAGAAAGGATTGCTGCACTTTGATAAAAATGCTGAAATCCCTGCCCGGTATAGAACAGGTTATGCTGACCACAAACGGTGTGGTGCTGGAAAAGCATATTGATGAGCTGCTAAACGCCGGAGTGGACGGTATCAATATCAGTATCGACACGCTCGACAGAGACAGGTTCAGATCCGTAACGGGTGCGGACGGGCTTTCGGATGTGTTAAACGGACTTTCGGCAGCGTTAAGCAAAGGCATTAAGGTCAGGATAAACGCTGTGTCTGTGGACTGGGACAGGTATCATAAGGATATGTGTTCAGATCCGTATGAAGATGCATGGAGCCTTATAGATCTTGCCAGGGAAAAACCGGTCGATGTCAGGTTCATAGAGATGATGCCGATAGGATACGGCAAGGGCTTTCCTGCGATCCCTCATGATATACTTATACCGGCGATAAAGGAAAGGTTCGGCGATATGATCCCCGAAGAGAGCCGGCGCGGCAACGGACCGGCAAAGTACTACAGGATCCCGGGATATAAGGGAAGTATAGGATTCATAAGCGCCGTTCACGGGAAATTCTGTGATTCGTGCAACAGGATAAGGCTCACTTCCAAGGGGTATCTGAAAAGCTGCCTTAGTTATGACACCGGAGTCGATCTAATGGATATCATCAGGAGTGATATGACTGATGATGAGAAGAGGGATGCAGTACTTGCAGGAATTGAAAAAGCAATATTATGTAAACCTGCAGCCCATTCATTTACAAAAGAAGAGAATATATCGGAGAAGCATGCAATGTCTGCCATTGGCGGATAAGGTCATATTCAGTTGATCTTTGGGATCTATGGGAAGAAGGGTTATGGAAGAACTGACGGGAAAGATACGTGCGATATGCATAAGTGAAAAGAGAGGGACCGTAAAATACGAGGTTTCATCTGCACTGCTTAAGGAAGGATACGGTATCGAGGGTGACGCACATGCCGGTAAGTGGCATCGCCAGGTGAGTCTGCTGTCCGCATCGGATATTGATGCTTTCAATGAAAAAGGAGCAGGTGTAAAGAACGGTGATTTCGGAGAAAACCTGGTCGTGGAAGGAATAGACTGCGTTAAGCTTCCGATAGGGAGTATCATCACCATAGGAGAAGGTGACGGGGCGGTAAGACTCAGGGTTACACAGAGGGGCAAGGAGTGCCATACCCATTGTGAGATCTTTAAGAGGATGGGTGAATGCATTATGCCGCGGCGCGGTATTTTTACCGAAGTCATTACAGGGGGCAGGATAAACAAGGGTGACAGTGTAAGAGTCGTGTACCCCGATAAAGACAGGCCGTTTCGTGCGGCGGTGATAGTATTAAGTGACAGGGCATCTTCGGGAGAGTACGAGGATCTGAGCGGACCGAAGGCATGCGGGATACTTGAGAAAAACGGATATGAGATAATAGAATCACTGGTGATACCGGATGATAAGGAGAGGTTAAAGACGGAACTTATCAGACTGAGTGACGCTCGTGAGGCGGACCTTATAGTCACAAGCGGCGGGACCGGATTTTCAATGCGTGATATAACACCTGAGGCTACCATGGAGGTGGCTGACAGAAATGCTCCGGGTATAGCCGAATACATGAGGATGAAGTCGGCTGAGATCACCGACAGGGCGATGCTCTCAAGAGCGGTTTCGGTGATACGCGGCCGCACAGTGATCGTAAATCTTCCCGGCAGTCCGGGAGCTGTTGAGGAGTGCCTCGGCTTCATAATGAACGGCCTTGAACACGGGATCGGGATCATACGCGGGAGCGTGTCAGAATAAATGTCATTAAAAGTACGGGTTAAAAAGAAATACTCCGGTTTTGGGCTGGACGTTGCATTTGAAACCGAAAGTAAGAAGATAGGGATACTCGGTGCATCCGGATGCGGTAAGAGCCTTACACTTAAGTCCATAGCGGGACTCATACGTCCCGATGAGGGAAGCATAAGTTATGAAGACAGGATGTTATTCGATTCGGATAAGGGGATCGATGTAAGGGCAGGAAAGAGGCAGATCGGATATCTGTTCCAGGATAATGCCCTGTTTCCGAATATGTCTGTCAGGGAAAATATCGAGACTGCTTTACACGGATACGCCCGGATGAAGCGCAGAAGCATAAGAACGGGAAGAGCGGATGCAGGCATGAACCGTACCGCGGATGACATACTAAGGGAATTCGGATTGTGGGATGTTAAGGATCAGCGTCCGCATGAACTCTCGGGAGGACAGAAGCAGAGAACAGCGCTTGCGAGGATATTTGCCTGCGATCCAACCCTGCTGCTCCTTGATGAACCGTTTTCGGCCATGGATTCCTTCCTTAAGGAGAGACTACGGCTTGAACTGACCGATGTCCTTGAAATGTACGATAAAACGTTCATTTTAGTAAGCCACGACAGAGATGAGGTGTACCAGATGTGCGACCATCTCATCCTTATGGATAACGGCAGGGTCATAGCGCAGGGAGATACCGATGAACTCTTCGCGGATCCGGGGACCGTGGCTGCAGCAAGGCTTACGGGCTGCAAGAACATAAGCAGGATAGAGAAGCTCACGGAACACAGGGTACGGGCTCTTGACTGGAAGGGTACGGAGTTTGTGACGGACGGCAAGGTAAGCGATGATATCACTCACATCGGGATAAGGGCACATGATCTTATGCCGGGAGACGGGGGAGTCAATGTCATTGCCTGCGGCAGGGTTTCGGTTTCGAGGCTTCCGTTTGAATGGTATATCACGCTTGAGAACGGAATGTGGTGGAAGGCAGCCAGAGAACTGTATGACAGATATGATGAAGGCATGATACCTCAATATGTAAGTGTCGATGCCGGTAAGATATTGCTGTTAAGAGACGGTCCCCAAAAATAGAGGCCACAGGAGAGAAGATATATGGATATGTATCCTCTGTATAATTCGGTCAGGATAGCGGGGATAAGTACGGCTGTGATCTTCGTACTGGGAGTAGCGGCGGCTTATCATGCCGTAAAGCTTCCACGCGGGATAAAGGGAATACTCGATGCTCTTTTTACATTACCGCTCGTTCTCCCGCCGACGGTCGTCGGCTACCTTCTGTTAAGGCTGCTCGGACCTAAGAGACCCATAGGTGCATGGTTCCTTAAAGTATTTGGAACGAGGCTTACGATGAACTGGTGGTCTGCGGTCTTTGCGACTTCGGTCATCATCTTTCCGCTTATGTACAGAACGGCAAGAGGAGCTTTTGAGGCGTTTGATGTGACGCTTTTTCAGGCGGGGGAGACATTGGGACTTGGCAGGCCGTATATTTTTTTCAAGATAGTAATGCCGTACTGTAAGCCGGGTATCATCGCGGGAACGGTGCTGTCATTTGCAAGGGCGCTCGGCGAATACGGAGCCACAACGATGATAGCGGGATATACACCGGGCAGGACAGCTACGATATCCACTACGGTTTACCAGTTGTGGCGGACGGATAACGATGCGCTTGCATTAAAGTGGGTGCTCATAAATATCACGATATCTGTGCTCGTGTTACTGGCGATCGATATAACAGAGGGGAGGGGCAGGAAAAGATATGAAAAAAACGGATTATAAGGAAGCCGGAGAAAAACTGATAGATCACGTATCGGAAGTGAGTACTCTGTTTGTAAATATCGAAGAACTCCACGGAAGGGTTCTTGGCGAGGATATCATCGCAACGGAGGATGTTCCCGCTTATGCGCGTTCGCCGTATGACGGATACGCTTTCAGAGCTGTCGATACAAAGGGAGCTTCCAAGGACAGTCCGGCGGTACTTGATATCATTGAGGATATAAGAGTCAACCAGATACCTTTTAATATAATCTCTCCGGGCACTGCGATACGGCTTGTGACCGGATCTCCGATCCCGGGCGGCGCTGATGCGGTATGCAAATACGAGGATACCGAATTTACCGATAAGACCGTGAAGATTTTCAGGGCATTCGGTGAAGGCGAGAACATAATAAGTGCGGGAGAGGATATTGAGAGAGGAAGGATCCTTGCAAAAAAGGGAACGGTGATCGACACGGGCCTTATAGGCACAATGGCATCTCTTGGGATAGATCAGGCGGAAGTATACAGAAGGGTCATAGCAGGTATTATCTCCACGGGTGATGAAGTCACCGATCTTAATGAGCCGCTAAAGCCGGGGATGATCAGAAATTCCAACAGATATACGATAGCGGCGGCTCTTGAGAGCATAGGTATAGACACCGTGTATCTGGGGCATGCCGGTGATGACAGGGATGAGATTAAAAAACTCATACTGTTGGGGGAGGCGGGCTGTGATGTTGTCGTATCAACGGGTGGAGTATCGGCAGGAGAGTACGATCTTGTGCCGGATGCCATGGAAGATGCGGGATATGAGCTGCTTGTAAGGGGTGTGGATATAAAGCCGGGAATGGCATGTGCATACGGAGTAAAGGAAGGGATGCTGATGTTAGCTCTGTCGGGTAATCCGGCATCGTCGCTTACGAATCTTCAGTGTGTATGTTATCCGGCACTTCGGAAGCTTATGGGTATCGGAGAATTCGGACATGAGCTTATAAAGATGAAACTTAAGAATGACTGCTTTAAGAAGAGCAGCGGTGTCAGATTTTTAAGGGGCACAGTCAAAATAGAAAAGGGACAGGCAGTCTTTAATGCACCGGGTGAACAGGGAAATGTTGTTATAAGCAGTTCGATAGGCTGCAATGCATACGGGATCATATCCGTAAAGGAGGGCAGGATCGATGCGGGCAGTATGATAGACGGTTTCCTTGTCAATACGCTGGTATGAAATAGCAGGATTTGCGGGTAAGGAATAAATGATCAGGAAGACAGATGTAAAAGATGCGGTGGGATCACCGCTTTGCCATGATATAACGGCCATGTATGAAGGCTTCAAGGGAGCACTGTTCAAGCGCGGCCATGTGATCGAGGAGAAGGATATAGAAACTCTTCTTGATATCGGTAAAAAGACGGTATATGTCGGAGAAGTCGAAGAGGGCATGCTCCATGAGGATGACTGCGCCTTAAGGCTTGCGGCAATGGCACAGACAGAGGGAACACATTATGAAGGTCCGTCTGAGGGGAAGATGCTGCTGTTTGCGGATACAAAAGGCATGTTCAGGGTAAATGTGAGACTGCTTGAGAAGATAAACTCTATCGGGGATATCACGGTGGCAACACTTCCGGATCATTTCCGGGCAGAAAAGGGAGACCGTCTTGCGTCCATGAGGATCGTTCCGTTATTTACCGAAGAGGAAAAGATAAGGGAGGCAGAAAAACTGTGTGCAAAAGAACCGCTGCTTAACCTTCTTCCATACAGGGAGCTTACGGCAGGGATCATCATCACGGGTTCGGAAGTATATAACGGACGAATAAAGGACAGGTTCGAACCGGTGATCCGGAATAAGCTTGCATATTATCCGGGCCGTATATCGGACATTAAGATATGCGATGACGATATGGATATGATAACGGCTTCGGCAAGGGAGCTTATCGACAAGGGTGCGGATCTTCTCATTTTCACGGGCGGGATGTCGGTGGATCCTGACGATCTTACGCCGGGAGCGATAAAACGTCTGGGGGCGGATATAATAAGTTACGGTGTTCCGGCTCAGCCCGGTAATATGACTTTGATCGCATATCTGTCGGATATCCCGATACTCGGAGTGCCGGGAGCTGCGATAAGCATGCCGACGACAATGCTCGATGTTATGCTGCCGCAGATCTATACGGGACTTAAGTTTACAAAACAGGATATAATAAGGCTTGCGGAGGGCGGATTGTGCCGGATGTGTGAGACCTGTCACTATCCTGTATGTACGTTCGGAAGATATTAACGGAACCGGGGGAAGCACCATGACATCTGGACGAAAAAGGGCAGTGCTCGGCTTTGCGGGTTATTCCGGGAGCGGAAAGACAACACTTATAGAGAAGCTTATACCCATTCTTAAGGAACGTGGGTATAAGGTTGCGGTCATTAAGCATGACGTACATGATTTTAAAATGGATGAGGAAGGCAGGGATACTTACCGGTTTGGCAGGGCGGGAGCCGATACTGTCATGATATCATCCGGATCGCACTCGGCAAGGCTCAGTAACAGACCGTTTTCCCTTGAGGAGATGCTTGATGATGCCGACGGGGCTGATATCGTTCTTGTGGAAGGATACAAGCGTGCAGATATACCGAAGGTGTTTGTGACAAGTATAAGGACCGGTTACGAAACCGCGGGTGAAGTATCGGAATACAGGGCAGTGATAAGTGATGATAGGGTAAGATATGCCGATGCAGGTATGATACCAGTGTTTGATCTTAATGATATAAACGGGATCGCCGAATGGATCATTAAGGACATCATGTGTCCGGAGGGGAAGGAAGATATGGCGGGATTTACACATTTTGACGGAGACGGGAACGCGAGGATGGTGAACGTATCGGAAAAGGATGTGACCGTTCGTACAGCGACTGCCGGAGCGAAGGTTCTGGTAAATAAAACAACCTTTGAACTTATAAAGGGCGGAGGCATAAAAAAAGGCGATGTGCTCACTGTAGCACAAATAGCGGGGATAATGGGTGCAAAGAGAACGCCGGAGCTTATTCCCATGTGCCATCCCGTTATCATAGACGGAACGGATGTAAGGATTACCCTTAATGAAGAGGAAATGTCGGTAGACATTGAGGCGGATATAAGGTGCACCGGCAGGACAGGTGTTGAAATGGAAGCGATCTGTGCCTGCAGCGTGGCAGCTATGACTGTTTATGATATGTGCAAGTCCGTGCAGCGGGACATAGAGATAACAAAAATAAGACTGCTCAGAAAAACGGGCGGGGTTCACGGGGATTATGTCGGAGTATAGGATAGCGGCAGCCGTGCTTGCGGGCGGCCGCTCGACAAGGATGGGAAGCCCTAAGGAAAAAATGATAATAGAGGGCGACGGGAGAACTTTTCTTGATAAGATATGCGATGAAGCGGATGCATGCTTCGGGGAGTGCATAGCAGCACGTTATCTGTCTGTGAGACACGGTCAGGACTTATCACGTGAAGGATTTAAGAAGGTTGAAGATACTTTTGACGATATCGGTCCGCTCGGTGGCCTGACAGCGGTCCTTGGGGCAGCAGCCGCAGACAGGATGGATGCGGTCCTGATCCTTGCATGCGATATGATAAGATATACGGAGGATGAGATAAGGCGTATCTGCAGTTCCTATAAGGGTGAGGATATCCTCTGGGCACGGACGGAAGGAAGGGATATACAGCCTCTTGCAAGCATATACGGTACGAAGATCCTTGATGAGTGTCTGAGCCTGGCGGGGGAGGGTGTTTACATGCTGAGGGAACTTGATAAAAGATGCGGAAGAACAGGTATTTATGACAGTACGGACAGCCGGGCTTATGAGAACCGTAACTGTCCGCAGTTTGTCAAAGACGACGCTTTATAGTATACTAAATGATCATGAAAAAAACTGACCTGAATATGCCGGAAACAGAATACATGCGGCGTGCCATAAAGCTTGCCGGCAGGGGAGAAGGATATGTAAATCCCAATCCGATGGTCGGAGCCGTGATAGTAAAGGACGGCCGGATAATAGGTGAAGGGTATCACGAAAGATACGGGGAACTCCATGCAGAACGAAATGCCATTGCTTCACTGACAGAGCCCGCAAAAGGTGCGGCTATATATGTGACTCTTGAACCGTGCTGTCATTACGGCAAGACACCGCCGTGTACCGAAGCGATAATAGACAACGGGATAAGCCGGGTTGTCGTCGGCTCCAGGGATCCGAACCCGCTTGTTGCGGGCAAGGGTGTGAGGATGCTCCGGGAAGCGGGGATTGAAGTCATCGAAGATTTTTTAAAGGATGAGTGTGATGAGCTCAATCCCGTGTTTTTTCATTATATAACAACCGGGATGCCGTATGTGGTCTTAAAGTATGCGATGACAATGGATGGTAAGATCGCGACCGTGACGGGTGCATCAAAGTGGATAACAGGCGAAGAGTCACGAAATGAAGTACAGAGACTGAGACATAAGTATTCTGCGATAATGGCCGGGATAGGTACCGTACTTGCGGATGATCCGATGTTAACTGTGAGAACGGAAGGCCTTAAGAGTCCGGTAAGAGTGATCTGCGACACGAAACTCCGTATCCCGGCAGACAGCAATATCGTAAAGACGGCTGACAGGTACAGGACTATAATAGCTTACGGGACCGCAGATGAGGCAAAGGAAAGGGCACTTAAGGATAAGGGTGTCTGCCTTGAGAAGCTCCCGTTAAAGGATGATCATATCGATATGGCCGCGCTTATGGGAAGGCTCGGTGAACTTAAGATAGACAGTGTCCTTGTGGAGGGCGGAGGAACCCTGAACGATTCACTAATAAGAGCCGGTCTTGTTGACAGGGTGGAAGCGTTCATTGCCCCTAAGATATTCGGCGGCAGTGAGGCCGCGACGCCGGTATCCGGCATGGGCATACCGGATGTGGAGAAGGCCCTTAAGTTTGTGCTTAAGGATGTTGCATATCACGGAGAAGATGTGCAGCTTACATATATAAAGAAACAGTGAACGGAGTATATTAAAGTACGGAGATAAGGATATGTTTACCGGCATTATCGAGGAACTCGGAACAATAAAGGACTTAAGCCCGGGAGGGAGCATAAGGATTCTTGCGGA
>JAFSZZ010000050.1 GCA_017458765.1 Lachnospiraceae bacterium
CATTCGTTATCGGCAAGGATACATCCTGCGAGGATGTTAAAGAGGCAATGGCCGGATTTGATACTCTCCTGAAGGCAGGTAAACAGGTTGCGTTTGTTGTAAGAAAGGGTGCGCTCGAGTACCCGGGGAAGGTTGAATACAGCAACCCGTATTCCATGAAGCGCGAGGAGATAATAAGGCACATAGTTGAAGTGTCCGGAAGCGATCCGATAGTATCCACAACCGGCAAGGCATCCAGGGAACTTTTTGAGATACGTGAGGCTCTGGATCAGCCGCACAGATATGATTTCCTTACTGTGGGTTCTATGGGACACAGTTCATCGATAGCACTCGGAGTTGCGATAAATAAGCCGGGCAGCAGGATATGGTGCATAGACGGTGACGGAGCGATGCTCATGCATATGGGAGCCATGGCTGTCATAGGAGCGAACGGACCGAAGAATCTCATACATATCGTGATAAATAACGGAGCTCATGAGACCGTGGGCGGTATGCCTACAGTGGCAGGAAATGTGGATGTTGTATCTGTTGCTCTGGCATGCGGATATAAAAATGCGGTTTCGGTTGACAATTTTGACAGTCTTGATAAAGAACTCATGGCAGCAAGAGACAGGGGCGAACTGAGCCTCATAGAAGTTAAATGTTCGATAGGTGCACGTGATGATCTGGGACGCCCTACAACGACGGCTCTTGAAAATAAGCAGGGATTTATGGATCATCTTAAAACAGTCTTATGATGAGAAGGAGGAGGGTATATGGACTACACGGAAGAAAAACTCAGTACCAGGGTCAGGAATGAATATATGGCTGACGTTGAGCGGCTCAGCAAGTACATGAACTGGATCGAGAAGAAGTCCGGAAATCAGGTGCAGAGCTATTACGACGGTGAAGATGATTATAAGCTCATACAGATCCCGGTGTATGATTCCACGCTGCTTGCTTTTGTCAAGGAAGCCGAGAAGACTAAGCTTGTTGACAGGAATTACCGCTATGTTTATACGCGCTACAGGATCAAGTCCGTGGATGACGAATTAAGGCTCCTTCGACATGCGCATCTTAAGGATATAGATCTCTTCAAGGGGATACTCAGCAGTTACGTCCTGCGCGGCAAATCAAAGGGTTCGGTATGGTCGGAGGGCATTCAGAACGGAGTGTTTTTGGAACTCATGCGCAGGATGACGGCGCTGTTCTTCTCTACCAATATGGATTGATCTTTCGGATCCCGGAAAAATAGATCGTTTATTTTGCCTATTTATATATATACTCTGCACTATGCGGAGTATATATTTTGTATAGAATATTCAGAACAGCACATGAATTTTAAAATATGGTCCTCATGCTTGAATGAAAGAAGCATATTTTATAAATTCATGTATTGGATGAATCCAAGGCAGCGAAATATACGAAGTATTTTTATCCTGTTCTGAATAATATATGACATAAGAAAGGCGGTAAAAAATGACAATGGATGATTTTAAGAAGAAGCCGGATTTTGGGAGCATGAACGGAGGCTCTCTTAAGAAAGCAGGCAAGGCAGCCGTTATCGCAGCTGTGATCATCGCGGTCCTCATTATCATAGGCGGTTCTTTCTACAGTATTCAGGAAGAAGAACAGGCCGTCGTATGTACCTTCGGCGTACCCAAGGCCGTAACGCAGTCGGGACTGCATTTTAAGATACCGTTCGTGCAGACCGTGACCAAGGTCAATACGACGATACAGGGTTTTGCGATCGGTTATTCTTCGGATTCCGAGCTTAATTATAACGGAGCGGAAGGGGCGGATAACAGCATGATGATCACATCGGATTACAATTTTATCCATGTTGATTTCTATGCCGAATACCGCGTGACCGATCCCGTCAAGGCACTGTATGCCTCGCAGGATCCGAAATTGATACTTGCAAACATAGCTCAGAACTGTATCAGGACCACGATAGGTTCATACGGGGTTGATGCCGTTCTTACGACAGGTAAGAACGAGATCCAGTCAAACATTAAGAACATGATAATGGAAAAGCTGGATTCGATCGATATAGGCATACAGCTGGTCAACATAACTATTCAGGACGCTGAACCTCCGACAGACGAAGTCATAACGGCATTTAAGTCTGTCGAGACCGCTAAGCAGGGTAAGGAGACTGCACTCAATAATGCCAATAAGTACCGCAATGAGCAGATCCCGAGTGCCGAGGCGGAAGCAGACAAGATAGTTCAGGATGCCGAAGCCGACAAGCAGGCAAGGATAAATGAAGCGGAAGGTCAGGTGGCAAGATTTAATGCCATGTATGATGAATATGTAAAGTATCCTGCCGTGACCAAACAGCGAATGTTCTACGAGACTATGGAGGATGTGCTCCCCGGTATGAAGATACTCATACAGGGCGCTGACGGCAGCACCGTGCAGCAGATAATGCCGCTTGATAAGTTTAACTGATTTATCGGGCAGAGCAGTAGATCGTTACTCGTTGAATAATATGATCTGGTTTACATAAATAAGGAGATATCATGGATAATAAGACAGAACGTTTTACATCCGACGGTAAGCCCGTTAAGGATAAAAAGAAAAACAAAGGCGCAGCATTTTGGATAATAATACTTATCGCTTTACTGATACTGAGCTCGGGACTTGTCATCTGCCACGAGAACGAATATAAGCTTGTAAGACGGTTCGGACGGGTTGAGAGGACGATCTCGGCTTCGGGGCTGTATTTTAAGATACCGGTGATAGAATCCGTTGATACTGTTCCGAGGGAGATCCTGATATACGACCTTCCGGCATCGGATGTCATCACTTCGGACAAGAAGTCGATGATAGTTGACAGTTATGTGCTGTGGCGTGTAACGGATCCTCTTAAGTTCGCGCAGACCTTAAGTTATTCGGTCTCAAATGCCGAGAACCGTATAGATGCTCTTGTATATAATGCGACCAAGAATACCATATCAAACATGACGCAGGATGAGGTCATAAGGAGCCGTGACGGTAAGATGACCGTAGTGAATGCGCAGGTTGAGGAAGATGTTAAGGGAAACGATATAGTTATGGAAGAAACCACACAGGTGGTTGACATAAAGTCGCTTACCGAGGAGATCATGGACCATATAGGCACTGTGTATGAACAGTACGGTATCAGGATAATGAGCGTTGAAGTGAAGAAGCTCGATCTTCCCGACAATAACAAGAATGCGGTATATACACGTATGATCTCGGAGCGCGAAAACATAGCCGCACAGTATCAGGCGGAAGGTGAAGCTCAGGCTAAGATGATCCAGAACACGACGGACAAGGAAGTTTCCATCATGCGTTCGACGGCAAATGCCAAGGCAGAGAAGATAAGGGCCGAGGGTGAAGCGGAGTACATGAAGATCCTGTCTCAGGCCTATAACGATAAGGACAAGAGTGATTTCTACAGCTTTGTCCGTTCGCTTGACGCTGCTAAGGCAAGCATGAAGGGCGGTAACAAAACTCTGGTGCTTCCTGCCGATTCTCCGATATCGGAAGTGTTCATGAGCAATACGGCTGAGGTTATTCCCGGTAATTCTAACGCAGCTAAGCCTTCGCAGGCAGTGAAGGAAGATGAAGGAACAACTGAAGCTGCATCTGAGCCGGAAGAGGATAACGCAGCTGGAACCGAATGATTATTTACTAAATATTGAATTTATGAGATAATCAATTTTCGGGAGTAATTTGTTTAAGGGAGAAACGATTTGACGGAATATTCTATTGGTTCATCCGCGGAGATCACTAAACAGCTGATCGATGAAGCCTATGATAAGCTTGAACCGGGTGGAAGGTTTTATATAGAGTGCAGCACGGCCAGGCCCGATATGCAGAAGTTGAGTACAATGCTTGTCGCAGCGGGTTTTCTTCAGGTGGTTTGTCTTCCCCGGAAGGATAAGAACGGGGGCTGTATCGTCCGCTGCGTCAAAACAGAGAAGAGGGATAAGCTCCTCTCGATAGTTGTGCCGCTGTATAATGAGGAGTCGACGGCGGGTGAACTGCTTGATAAACTGATCAACAGGAAATGGACGATGCCGGTGGAATTTGTCATCGTTGAGAGTAACAGTACGGACGGTACCCGCGAGATAGCGATGCAGTATAAGGATCGTGATAATGTATGCCTGGTTCTTGAGGATAAACCCGCAGGCAAGGGAAATGGCGTATTAAACGGCATTAAACATGCATCGGGTAATTATATTGCCATTCAGGACGGTGACCTGGAATATGATGTTGAAGATTATGATAAGCTTCTTCAACCTATAATAAATGATGAGACACTTTTTGTTCTGGGGTCAAGATATCGTAAGGAAGACTGGCATATGCGTAAGTTTTCCGGGCAGAGAGCCTGGCTGGCGGATTATCTGAATCTCGGTCAGACACTTTTGACATGGCTTTTGAACAGGGTATGCGGCTGCAGGCTTCAGGATCCTTTTACGATGTATAAGATATTCCACAAGGATTGTATGTATGGAATAGATTTCATAGGAGGTAATTTCGGCCTTGACTGGGAACTGGTCATAAGATTTACGAGGAAGGGTTATGTTCCTGTCGAACTGCCGGTGTCCTATAACGCAAGATCTTATGAAGAAGGCAAGCACATCGCTCTTATCGGAACACCGATAGAAGGACTTAAGAGTCTGTGGCATTGTCGTTTTGCTACACCTGTATATGATTATGGGACCGAAGAGAAATATGAAAGAATATAGAAAAACTCTGCTTCATATGCTGATGATACTGTCAGTTTCGATATTTACCGGTTATCTGTTGCTTGTATTGGTATTTTGCATCCCTCAGAGCAGGCTCATAATGGGTCTTGCCGATTCTGTAGCGGTTTTGCAGAAGGATGATCTGGAAGACATGATCGTGGGTTATCCTTCAAGCAAGCTTGATGTTTTTACCGATGGTGCGCTATTTAACGCCGTACTTCACAGTAATGATGAAAGCCCGTTTAAGCGGGCTATTGCCTGTTATCAGTATTTATATGACGATATGACACGAGCCGAAGGGTTTATGGCTTATTTTGAACCCCGATGGCCGGATGGAGTTACAACATACATCAGATATTGGCATGGTATACTGGTGATCCTTAAGCCGCTTTTTATGTTTTTCAATTACTCGGATATCAGGATGTTCAACCTTATCGGACAGATCATCCTTATCTGTTTTTCCGTATATGCATTTGCGGTTAAAAAACTGTCGCGGTATTTACCGGGAGTGTTCATGACGTATTTTTTCCTTATGCCGTTTACTCTCCCGCTGTCTATACAGTACTCTCCGGTTTTTTACGTAGGATTCGGAGCATTGGCGGTTTTGGTGATGTTTTATGACAGGCTTGCCGTTAAGGACAGGCTGTTTTGTTTTTTTATGCTGACAGGGATACTTACAAGTTATTTTGATCTGTTGACATACCCCGTATTTACACTGGGTCTGCCGCTTACCGGACTTCTGATCCTTGAAGGGGATCATTCCGCTCTGCAGAAAGACGGGGACGGAGTGTTTAAGAAGGAACTTATACGGTTTATACTCTGCGGGCTGTCGTGGCTTGCCGGTTATGCGGGGATGTGGGCAGGCAAGATACTGATAGCATTTCCGGTATACGGGAAAAACATATTGACGGAAGTATCCGTCAGTATCGGGGTACGATCGGCTCTGGGTGCGGCAGAGGAAGGTATCGGTTATACGGATGTTCTTAAGAGTAATCTTGTTATGTATAAGAACAGTGTATTCAGGCTGAGCCTGATAATATATACTCTGGCCGTGTCCGGGATCATTTTATACAGGCTCATAAAGCGATCCTCCGTTTTGTCCGCAAGGCAGATACCAATGTATCTATGCGTGATCGCAATTCCTTTTGCATGGTATTATGTGACATCCGAACATGCCCAGGTTCATGCGTTTTATACATATAAGGACCTGACGGTTGCAGTGTTTGCCTATTGCTCGGGACTTGCATCCATCTTGGGAGTGAACAGGATAAAAAGTGATCCGTAAGGTTTTGACCGGTCGCATTACAGACGGAAAATATAAATGATTCAGGGAGAGGAACAAGAGATGATATCGGAAAAAATGGTAGGACTTGTAAAGGGAAGTTCCGTGATACGTGCTATGTTTGAGGAAGGAAAGAGGCTGGCGAAGGAGTACGGTGCGGAGAACGTGTATGATTTTTCGCTCGGGAACCCAAATGTTGCACCGCCTCAGGCTGTAGAGGATGCCATAGTTGATATAGTAAAGTCTGAGGACCCTCTGAGGCTTCACGGATATATGAGCAATGCGGGTTATGAGGATGTAAGGGATACGATCGCATCATCGCTTAATGAGCGCTTCGGTACCAAATTCAGTGAAAAGAATATAATAATGACCGTCGGTGCGGCTTCGGGACTTAATGTTACCTTTAAGACACTTTTAAATCCCGGGGATGAGGTGATCACGTTTGCTCCATATTTCGGAGAGTATAAGAATTATGTAATAAACTATGACGGAGTTTTAGTCGAAATATCACCGAATACGGTCGATTTCCAACCAAAGCTTGATGAGTTCGAGGCTAAGATAACGAAGAAGACAAAATGCGTGATCGTCAATTCTCCAAATAATCCGACCGGTGTTGTATATTCGGAGGAAACGATCAGGGCTTTATCCGGTATACTTGAGAAGAAACAGAAGGAGTTTAAAACGAGTATTTATCTTGTATCGGATGAACCTTACAGGGAACTTGTGTACGGAGATGTTAAGGTTCCTTATATAACAAAATATTACAGGAATACGATAGTCGGATACTCATATTCAAAGTCCTTATCACTCCCGGGTGAACGTATAGGATATCTCGTGATCCCGTCGGAGATAGATGATTATGATGATGTATTCGCGGCCGCTTCCGTAGCCACAAGGATACTCGGCTATGTCAATGCACCTTCACTCATGCAGAGGGTAGTCGCAAAATGCATAAACGAGACGACTGACATCTCATATTATGAGCGGAACAGGAACACACTTTACGAAGGACTCACAAAGCTCGGATTCACATGCCAGAAGCCGGAAGGTGCCTTCTACCTGTTCATGAAAACACCGACTGAGGATGACAAGGCATTTGTTGCTGCGGCGAAGAAATACAATATCCTTATTGTTCCCGGAAGCAGTTTCGGATGTCCCGGATATGTCCGTATAGCTTATTGCGTGGCATATGAAACAATAGTGAATTCGCTTCCCAAATTCGCAGAGCTCGCCAGGGAATATTTTTGAACCACGGGGACGGAGTCAGGATGCCGGAAAATGAACCCCGGAGACGGAGTCAAAGTACCCAAAACAAGGAGCCACGGGGACGGGGTACAGGTACCAGATAATAAGCATGGAGAACAAGTATGTCCTGGGAAAATAATGTAAGAAAAGTAATCCCCTACACTGCGGGAGAGCAGCCGAAGGGAAAGGTCATAAAATTAAATACAAATGAGTGTCCGTATGCGCCGTCGCCGATGGTCGCAACAAGGATATACGATCTGGCACAGCAGGAACTTAACGGCAGTTCCTCCATGCTTCGTAAATACCCCGACATGGACGCGGCTAAGCTTGTGAATGCGATAGTCAAGGTATATAATGACCGGTATTTTTCCGGTGATAAAAATACGGGAAAAAATACACAGGCAGAGGCAGGTCTCAACTTTGACAATGTGTTTACCGGAGTGGGTTCCGATGATGTTCTGTCGATGGCATTTATGACCTTCTTTAATTCGGATAAGCCGGTACTGTTTCCCGACATCACCTATTCCTTCTATGATGTATGGGCAGATGTACACAGGATACCGTATAAGGTTCAGCCGCTTACCGATGACTTCAGTATAGACATAAAAGACTATCTTGATAAGGAAAACGGCGGAATAGTCATCCCGAATCCAAATGCCCCTACGGGAGTGTATGAAGATCCTTCGATGTTTGAAGAGATAGTAAGGAACAATCCCGATTCCGTAGTTATAATAGATGAGGCATATATAGATTTTGGCGGCGAAAGCTGCCTGCCTTTGATAAAAAAATATGACAATGTCCTGGTGGTGCAGACCTTTTCAAAATCGCGCTCACTTGCCGGACTTCGCATAGGAACAGCCTTTGGCTGCGAGAAGCTTATCAGGTATCTTAAAGACGTGAAGTTTGCTTTTAACTCATATACGCTTAATTATCCGTCGATCGAGCTTGCCACAGTGGCTGTGCTTGACACAGGATATTTTGACGATACCGTCGCTAAGGTGATTAAGACGAGGGAATGGACCAAGGAAAAACTGAGTGAACTCGGCTTTGAGTTCAGGAATTCGAAGGCCAACTTCATTTTTGCAAAGCATAAAAAAGTCAGTGCGGATGAGATCTTCACTAAATTGCGCGAGAAGGATATATATGTAAGGCACTGGAACAAACCGAGGATAGACAATTATCTTCGTATATCGATCGGAACGGACGAAGATATGAAGGAGCTTGTAAAGGCTCTTAAGGAGATCGTATCATAAGATCGCCTTCCGTAAAACGGAATGAGAAAAACAGGAACAGGAGAAAGAAAATGGGTTCACTTGCAGAGAGGATCGCAAATGCGTTTGTTGCGAATACCTTAACACAATATGTAGGATGTTTTATAATTTCGATGATCCCGCTTATCGAATTAAGGGGAGCGATACCGATAGCACACTGGTTTAAGGGAATGAATCCCGATAATTTCAATCTTGTTTTGGGATATGTTGTCATAGCGGTCGGAAATATGCTGCCGGTCCCTTTTATCTTCTTTTTTGCAAGAAAGGTACTCGAATGGGGTAAGGACAAGAAGTTCATCGGCAGGTTTTTCACTTTCTGCCTCGAGAAGGGACACAAGGGTGGAGAAAAATTACAGTCGAAGGCAGGCCGCGGACTGTTTGTGGCACTTCTTTTGTTTGTGGGGATACCGCTTCCCGGAACGGGTGCTTGGACAGGAACACTTGCGGCATCGATACTCGACATGAAATTTAAGGAGAGCGTTATCGCTGTAATGCTTGGAGTCGCACTTGCCGGAGTGATCATGGGAGTCTTGTCGGCAGGAATTTTCGGAGCAATCTTTTGATTTAAGGGTCAAAATCCTGTCAACACCACAAGCTTGCTTGATGGTGGTGGCAAGGATTTATGACCCGTCCCAACATGAGCAAGAAGTGGGACGCAGTCACACGAAATTGCGAATGGTGGGTAGGATTGCGTGAGTGCAAAGCACGAAGCAATCCGCAAATCATACTTAATTGTAACAGGAGGATAAAAATGAAATACGAAGACGGTATCCAGCCTTATGATGCGCTTGCGTATGTATATGATGAATTCATGGACACTATCCCATATACGGAATGGTGTGAAGTCATAGATAAGATCATACGTGAATATGGTGTATCCAGACCGATCGAGCACGACAATACCAAAGGTCTTCTGAATGAACTTGATTATGCCGATCCCGATGAGATAGAGAAGAAAGAGATGACAGAGGAGGAGATCCTCGAATCCGAGAAGAATCTTGTTGTGGATCTTGGATGCGGTACCGGAACACTTACCAATCTCATGTATAAGAAGGGTTATGACATGATAGGCATCGATTCCTCCGAGAGTATGCTGGATGTCGCCCAGAAGAAGAGAGACGATAAAGGGTACGATATATTGTACCTTAATCAGGATATGCGGGATTTCGATATGTATTCGACGGTCGGAACCGTATATTCGGTATGTGATTCGATCAATTACATCCTCAGGGAAGAAGAGGTTATTAGGACGTTTAAGCTTATCGAGAAATTCCTTTATCCCGGTGGACTGTTCATGTTTGATTTTAATACCGCATATAAGTATGAGAATATACTCGGAAGTTCGACCATCGCGGAAAATCGCGAGAACTGTGCTTTCATCTGGGAAAACTACTATGACGAGGAAAACCGTATCAACGAATACGATGTGAGTATTTTTGTTGAGCAGGATGATCCCAATATGTTCAGGCGTTATGTGGAGACACATTACCAGAGGGGATATACATTGGGAGATATGCATATATTCCTTGAACAGGCAGGATTAAAGGTGCTGCTTGTAAGGGATTCGGATACGCGTGAGGAGCCCACGGAAGAGTCACAGAGGATATTTATAGTTGCAAAAAAGGAAGCCTGATATCAAGAAAGGTATACCGATTGTAATTTTGATGCTGATCTGCTTTTCGGCAGCTGTGTTTATTTCGTTTGCCGTTTTAACGGGTGCAGATCATATTGTCAGTCCACGCTTGGATATGTGGCAGTCAAGATATATTCTTTTTGATAACGGCTGGTATATTGATGACAGGATCTACAGGGAAAACGGCCTTGAGGGAGAGGAGAACGTTGAGATCCTGTACGGTCCCTTTGTTCATATTGACAAAGGGAATTATTATGCGGTTGTTGATTATGAGACATCTTCGGAACAGTCACTGCGTATCTATGGTTTTGAAAATGAGGATAAGATCGCAATTAATGAGGAGACTGTACTTCCGGTTGAGAGCAGGCAGGTTTGCTACCGTTTTGACATAACCGAAGATATTGACAATTTTGAGATAAGGGTTGTCTATTCGGGAGAAGGTACACTTAAGATAAACAATATCTGTGTATATGATAAACAGTGGGGAATGCTGTTCCATCTGCGCAATTTTTTTATGGCTTTGGGACTTGTGTTCCTCATAGTTACTGTTGTTCTCATAAGACCCGGTATATATGGTCCTTCGAAAAAACGCGAGCTGTGGATCGATATGGCCAGAGGTATTGGTATTATCCTGGTTTTTCTTGGTCACTCGACAGGAAATCCGCTCATCTGGCTTATCTACGGATTTCACATGCCCCTTTTTTTCATATTGTCAGGCTACCTGTACAGGACAGAGAAGATGACCGTATTCATGAAAAAGCTCTGTCTGAGGTATTTTGTTCCGTATCTTTTCCTTTGTTTTGCAAACAGTCTTTTGAGGGTCCCATATATGATGGTCGGAAATTATACATTTTCGGGTATTAAACACGGACTTTTCATTTATTGGGCAGGATCTCTTAAGGGTGTCTGGAGACAGATGCCAAATTGCATGCCGCTATGGTTCCTGCCTGCACTGGCAGTGTCATTGTTCCTGTTCAGGCTGATAAATTCGATCCCTTTTAAACCGGTAAGACTGCTTTTATATGCTGCCGGTGCATTGATCGGATATAACTGGAATGCTATCGCGGTAAGAGCGGGAATTCCGGAAGAATTGCCGTGGGGCCAGCACACGGTATTTACGGATATTGCTTTTATCGCTATAGGAAGCCTGATGAAGACATTGTTCCTCAGATATAAGGATATGTATGCGGCATGGCAGAAGCCCCGAAAGTATTTATTTATCGGTGCCTTTCTGTTATCCGGCCTGTCATGTATAACGATCGATCACCTGTTTTTCTCGGATATGGATATTTACTTTAACAATTACGGGAATATCCTGATAACATATCCCGGTGCGGTGAGTATGAGCATTTTCATCATCCTTTTGTGCATTGAAATGAGCAAAGCGGCAGGTCCCGGCTCCATTCCGGTTGTGATCGGGTATAATTCGGTCTTCCTTTTTGCATTTGACTTCTGGGGTAAAACACTGGCTCTTAATTATCCGAGGATACTTGACAACGAATTGTGGATAGTAACATTTTTGCTGAAATCGGTCTTTGTCAGTCTGTTATTTGTCTTATGGAAAAACATGGAGGACATTATATCCAGACATTTACTAATCAGGCAGTTTGTGAGATAATGTGGATATTTCAGGGCAGGGAACCGTACGTAATATGAAAAGGATCAGATCGCTGGATATATTAAAATTCATAATGGCAATCCTTATTGTCTTCCATCATTATCAGCAGAATACCGGACTTAGGGGACAGACGGTGAATTTTTATGAAGGTACCATATACTGGGGATCGCTTGTTGAACTGTTCTTTATTATTTCGGGATTTCTGGCCGCTGCCGGAACAGAGAAGATCAGAGGTAAGGATTTCAAACAGTTTATTACGGGAAAGATATTGAGGATTTATCCGATGGCCATGCTGAGTGTTCTTGCAATGTCGGCAGCAGGCTTTTTGTATGTGGTCGTATGGGGTAAATGGTACAATGGAGTAAGGATCACCATATGGAAGCTGTGGAACAGTCTGTTAATGACGGTTACGGGCGGAGCGGTAAATGACGGTACGGGTATTAACGGCGCTTTATGGTATCTGTGCGTGCTCATGTACTGCTATGTGATCATGTATTTCATAATTTGGTTCTGCAGCAGGAAAGATATAAACTGTATCTATGGATTTGCCATCATGAGCATAATGGGGCTGTCACTGCTTCAGTATGAGATAAAACTCCCGTTTTTGAATGAATATACAGGCAGGGGATATTCATCGTTCTTTCTGGGTATGATCCTGTTTTATATATGGAACAAGGTCGGTCATAAGGCGGTTTTGATCTATTCGTTATCGGTTCTGGCCGTTTGTCTGGCTGTTTATTTCGGAGCCTACAGTTTATTTGCCGCAAACATGAGGGAGATGATGACATATATCATATTTCCCGCTGTACTCTTTCTGACTTTATCGGCTGATCGGTTTTTTGATAACGGTCTGATAGACAAAACCGAGCCGGGAGGCGTGGCATATGAGATATATTTGTGGCATGACTTTGGAATATGCATCTGGATGGTACTCAGCAAAAAAACAGGGATCATCGACCTTGATAATTATGGTATGATGTTTGCGTTTGCCGGAATAATGGTTTTATTCTCTGCGTTTATGTATCATATTGCGGAAAAAAGCATTACTCTGTTTCTTAAGAGAAAGTTAAGCTGATACACGGGAAAGGTAAAGACGTTGACGGAGAATAAGGGAACAGTTCTGTATAATGGAAAAATGCTGCTGAATGCCGCCGGTATTATCGTGCTTGTCTATACCGCTGTTTTTCTGTTCGGAATGACAAGGTCTTCACTGGCGGAGATATCCGTACCGAATGAATTCCAGGAAGTGGCGAATATCCAGCTTACACAGGCTTTTTTGCAGGGTATAAACCCGTATTCGAAAGCAGGAGCGTTCGGAGGAGAAGTTCCCGGTGTACTCTATGCATACGGTCCGGTTTATTCGCTGATCACGGCCTGTGTTGCGCTTATTTTGCCTGCCGATCTGATACTCCTGCATTATGCCGTAAGCTTTTGCGCGATGCTCGGTGCAGCCTTTTTGGGTGCATGGATGGTTAAGGAGCATACGGAAACGCTTGCCGCTCCGGCAGTGACATTTGTATTGCTGATCAACTGCACATGGAGATACGGGTACATCAATGCGGTCCCGGATGCTCTGGCTTTTTTCTGGGTAATGCTCGTGATCTTTATTGAAACAAGGAAAAAATGCAGGGGACGGGAGCTGCTTGAGATAATTCTCATAATCCTTGCGCTTCACACGAAGATATACATGGCATATATCGCACTTCCACTGTTTATTTATAAGCTTCTTGCCGACAGGAAAGCTGCCGTGCGTTTCTTCGTTTACGGTATCGTTCTTATGACAGTGTTTTCCGTGGCAGTTACGGTATGGTGTCCCCTGTCGTGGGCTTATTATATATATTTCCTGCACGGACCGTTTGCGGGACCTCAACCGTCCGGTACCGGCAGCAGCGGGCTGAAAGAATTAAAGGACCTTATAACACTTAGGAACAGTTCGGACCCCGAGTCAGGTCTTGGATACGAGATACTTCAGTTGAGGAGCATAGTCGGTATCTTCCTTTTTTTCTTTGTAACGGCAGTAATTGCTGTATGTGTATTGATAAAACAAAAGTTTAAGGATTGCGATCCGTTTGTACGACTGCTGATGGTATGTTTTCTGGTATCGGTTCCGGTCATGTTTGTTCTCGGAACAAATGACGGCGCATGGCTTTCCTATTACCTTCAGATCCAGATACCGCCGCTTGTGATGCTGTCTTTAATATTTGCGGAAAAAAAATGTCTGGAGGAAAACAAGCCGTGGATGAGCGTGTTTTGGAAAGCATTTTTATGTGTGATGATCTTATTTACACTCTTCAGGACAAGCAAAAGACTGCCGTATTATTATATGCTTCCCGAACAGAAGGAGATTTGGGAGGAAGCCTACGGACTTATCGATGAATATGCGGAACACGGAGAGATATATTATTCTCCTATCCTTGCATTTGATGCGGTAAGGAATGACAGGTACTATTACAATAACGGATATGTGGGGGCAGCAAGCAGGGCACTGTATTCGGAATATCTTGATACCGCATGGCAGCAGAAACTGTTTCCCTATGCCGGAGAAGTCATGAAAAAGCATTTTGAATACAGAGAGTCGCTGGAGGATAAGATCAGGAACGGCGGATTTTCACTTATTGCCGTAAATGAGGGAACAGACGGAACGGACAGGGCAATAAGGATAAGCAGTATTACCGACGGTCCGTATGTACTTTTAAAAGAGCTTGATATGCCGGTAAGCAGAGTGAACTTTCCGGTTAAATTATATGTATTGAAAGAAGGAGAATGAGATGAGAAGCAATGTGCCCGAGATTTTCGGAAGTATGGTATTTAATGACGCGATAATGCGTGACAAACTGCCCAAGGATATATACAGATCCCTAAAGAAGACCATTGAGGCGGGAAGAGATCTGGATATTTCCATAGCAAATGTTGTCGCGATAGCAATGAAGGACTGGGCAATAGAGAAGGGTGCAACACATTATACTCACTGGTTCCAGCCGCTTACCGGGATTACTGCGGAGAAGCATGACAGTTTCATTTCTCCTCAAAGCGACGGACGCGTTATCATGGAGTTCTCGGGTAAGGAACTCATAAAGGGCGAGCCTGATGCCTCCAGTTTCCCCTCGGGAGGACTCCGCGCAACATTCGAGGCGAGAGGATATACGGCATGGGATCCGACTTCTTATGCTTTTGTTAAGGACGGAGTTCTGTGCATACCTACGGCTTTCTGTTCTTACGGCGGAGAGGCTCTGGATAAGAAGACACCGCTTCTGCGCTCAATGGAGACCCTGAATGAGCAGGCTCTTCGCATACTGCGCCTTTTTGGAAATTCCTCGGTAAAAAGGGTGACGACCACGGTGGGACCGGAACAGGAATATTTCCTTGTGGACAGGGATGTATACAATAAGCGCAAGGACCTTATATACTGCGGCCGTACTCTTTTCGGTGCCATGGCTCCCAAGGGACAGGAAATGGACGATCATTATTTCGGCGCCATCTTAAGACGTGTACAGGCATATATGGAGGATCTTAACGACGAGTTGTGGAAGCTTGGTATCATGAGTAAGACCGAACATAATGAGGTGGCTCCCGCACAGCATGAAATGGCACCCATATTCGATACGGCCAATATAGCGATAGACCATAACCAGATAACGATGGAGATCATGAAAAATGTGGCCAAGCGTCATAACATGATCTGCCTGCTTCATGAAAAGCCGTTTGCGGGCGTGAACGGATCCGGTAAGCACAATAACTGGTCTATGATAACAGACGAGGGCGTTAATCTTCTTGAGCCCGGAAAGTCGCCTCATGAAAATGCGCAGTTCCTTTTATTCCTTACGGCTATAATCAAGGCAATAGACGAATATCAGGATCTTATGCGTGTTTCGATAGCTTCGGCAGGTAATGACCATCGTCTGGG